>CAZDNY010000330.1:0-4401 GCA_964506885.1 uncultured Hyphomicrobiaceae bacterium
ACCTCTGACCCCCAGATTCGTAGTCTGGTGCTCTATCCAGCTGAGCTACGGGCGCTTGCCGGGCGCCTGCGACCACTTGCGCAAGCGCCAAAGAGCGGGGCCACGGGGCGTCCCGCTCGGAGGCGACACGTCTAGCCGCTCCGGCGCCCGAGTGCAAGGGGTTTGCCGGCCCGATTTGCAGCCTCCTGCCAGATCGGGCCAACGCGCGCCCGCCGCAGCCCCGCGCGAGCTGGGAGCCAGCGCTGCGGACACCGCGACAATCGCGGTTGGGTCAGGCCTTGCTCGCGGGGCTGGATGTGGGTTTTGGCGATCCGGCTCAGGCCACGGTCGAGCGGTCGGGCAGCTCGATGAGGAACGCCGCGCCGCCATCGGTTTCCAGGAGTTGCAGCCGGCCGCCGTGCGCTGTCATCAACTCAGCCGCGATGGCAAGCCCCAGCCCTGTGCCGCCCTTGCGGGTGCCGCCCTGGAATGCGCGAAAGAGGTTTTCGCGGGCCTTGGGCGGTACGCCCGGTCCGTTGTCGCGCACCTCGAGCGAGACACGGCGGCCGTCGCGCCAGGCACGCACGGTGATGCGGCCGACTTCGGTGCGGTCCCCGGGCTCCTGGCCTTCGATGGCCTGCACGGCGTTGCGCACCAGATTGGACAAGACGCGGAACAGGTGCTCGCGGTCGGCATCGATGCGCAATGTGTCCTCGACCTCGACCACCCACTCGATTTCGCCCTCGCGTGGCAGGCCGAGGCCGTCCGCCACATCGTCGATCATCGGACGCAGGCGCATCAGCTCGCGACGCGGTGCGGCCTCCTCGGCGCGGCCGAATTTCAAAGAGTCGTTGCAGAAATTGATGGCGCGATCGAGCGAGGCGATGAGCTTGGGGGCAAAGCGCTGCACGGTGGGATCGGGAATGTCGGTGAGACGGTCGGAAATGAGCTGCGCATTGGCCAGCATGTTGCGCAGGTCGTGATTGATCTTGGAGACCGCGAGGCCCAACTGCGCCAGCCGGTTCTTCTGCAGGAAGAGTTGCGACAGCTCGCGCTGCATGCGGGCCAGTTCGCGCTCGGCAACGCCGATCTCGTCATTGCGTGCCGACGGCGTAATGATGCGTTCGGGATCCTCTGGCGCCTGCGAGAAGTTCACCATGTTGCGGGTGATGCGCATCATCGGCTGCACCAGAAGGTAGGACAGCGCCAGATAGACGAGCGCCGCGGTGATCAGCGAGATCATGATCGACAGCCCCAGGATATTGAGGCCGTAGCGCACCATCACCTTCTTCAACGGCATCTCGGGTATGACGATCTCGATGAAGTCTTCCGGGTTGTCGCCAACCGGACCGATGACGCGGATCGTGCGGACATCGCCGTAGACGAACGTTGCCAGGGCATCACCGATCAGGCCGAGGCGCTGCGCAATGCCGCCGAAGAAGCCTTCGTCCCGGGGGCGCAGATCATAATGTGCGTCGATCGTCATCGGCTCGCCGGCGGGCAGAATAAGACGGCGGCGGCCATCGCGACGCACCGCGACCGCCTTGACCTGCGCGGTACGCAACAGTTCGGCGCGCACCTTCATGGGCACGCTGCCGCCGGGCACCGCTTCGGCTGCGAGCGAGGCGACCTGTGCCGCCGTCAAGCGATCGGACAACCAGGAGACGCGGTAATTGGCGACGGAAGGAACAAAGATCAGCACTTCTGCCAGCATGACGAAACCGGCCGTCAGCATCAGCAGCTTTGCGGGCAGGCCCAGACCCAGCCAGCGGCGGCGCGAGGCGTCGATCACGCGCGACATCGGGCGCGCCCGCGCAGCGGCGGACGACTCCTCAGTGAACGCGTTCTCGGTCTTCTGGTCCAAGCGGGGGCCTTCCGGTCAAATTACGTGCGCGCGCGCCCCGCAATCCTTACCCCAGTTTTGCGAGGAAGCCGATCACCTTGCGCACCAATGGATTACCGGGTGCTGATGCGTAATACTTAATGGCAGCGCGCTTGTTGACTTCCGACAGCGTCGGATAGGGCGAGATGAAACCGGTCATCGCCTTGATCTTCATTTTCTGGGATATGGCGAGCGACCACATTTGAATCAACTCGCCCGCGCGCGCGCCGACGATGGTTGCACCCAGGATGCGGCCCGATTTACCGACAACAACCTTGACGTGGCCATGCGTGACGCGCTCGGCCTGGGCGCGATCGTTCTCGTGATAGGGCCAGCGCAGAACCGAGACCTTGCCGTGCTTTTCGCGCGCCTGATCCTCGGTGAGACCGACATGCGCCAGCTCAGGATCGGTGTAGGTGACCCATGGGATGGTGCCCGTGTCGACCTTGGCCGGCAGGCGGAACAACGCCCGGCGGATGACGATACCGGCATGATAGTTAGCAACGTGCGTGAACTGCAGACCGCCGGTCACATCGCCGATCGCGAACACCTTCTTGTTCGAGGTGACAAGGCCGGAGGAGACCTTGATGCCTGAGCGCTCGTGCTTGATGCCGGCAGCATCGAGGCCGAGGTCGGACAGATTGGGGCGACGGCCGGTGGCAATGAGGATGTGGGTGCCCTGGACAACCTCGGCTGCGTCGCCTTCACCGACCGTGACGCGGATTTCGCCTGCGGAGCCGTCTACGCGCTGCACCTTGGCGCCTTCGCGGATGTCGAGACCCTCGCGGCGCAGATGATCCAGCACAACCGCCGTCATCTCGGGATCGTCCTTGGCAAGAGCCTTCAGTCCCTCAAGAACGGTGACCTTAGCGCCCAGGCGCAGATGCGCCTGCGCCAACTCCATGCCGATCGGCCCGCCGCCGACGACGATCAGGTGGCCGATCGGCTCGGCGTTGTCGAAGATGGTCTCGTTGGTGAAATAGGGTACGGCGTCGAGCCCGGGAATTGGCGGGACAAGGGGCGAGGATCCCGTGGCAATGACGAAGCGGCGCGCGGTTATGCGATAATCGCCTGCCGCGACCGTCTGCTTGTCGATGAAGCGGCCGGGCGCCTGGATGACGGTGACGCCGAGACCTTCGAAGCGCTCGACGCTATCGTTGGGGGCGATGGCGGCGATGACGGATTGGACGTGGTCGTGGACGGCGCGCGCATCGATCTGCGGCGTCACAGGGCTAATGCCGAACGGCGCCGATGTGCGCATGTCGTGGGCGCGGTGCGCGGCAGCGATCAACGCCTTGGAGGGAACGCAGCCATAGTTCAGGCAATCGCCGCCCATCTTGCCCTTTTCGATCAGCACGACCCGCTGGCCGAATGCGGCGGCGGCGGCGGCAACCGAAAGCCCGCCCGATCCCGCGCCGATGATGCACAGATCGACGCTCAGCGTGGTGTCGTCGGACTCAGCCATTGCGCTTGCTCCACTTCTTGAGCGCCACAGGGATCAGGGCAACCACGCCGAGCAGCGCGAAGGCCGCCAAGAGCTCAGTCGTGACGAGCGCCTTGGTGTCGATCGTGTAGGCACACACGGCCTGCGCATTGCTACCATGCTCGGCGAGGCACGCGTTGTAGATCGCATTCTGGCTTTCGACCGCGCTGCCCAGCCCTGCGCCCAGAACCGAGAAGGCCGTGGTGCCGGGAATGATGCCGAAGAACGTGCCGATCACGTAGGTGCGCAAGGGTACGCCCAGAAGTGCCGGCGCGAGGTTGACGACGAAGAAGGGGAAGGCCGGGACCAGGCGCAGGAAGAGCAGATAGCTCAGCGCATTCTCCTGGAAGCCGGCGCGCAGCTTGCCCAGCCATGGACCGGCTTTTGCCGCGAGCGCCTCGCCGAAGGACGACTTGGCGATCAAAAAGACGATGGTGGCTCCGATGGTGGCGCCGATCACCGTGGCGCTGGCGGCCAGCAGCCAGCCGAACAGGAGGCCTCCCGACAGCGTCATTACCAGGCCGCCGGGCAACGACAAAGCGACCACCGCTATATAGAGGACGACGTACGCCAGCAGCGCGACGACGAGATTGTCGGCAATGAACCCTTTCAAGGCCTCGTAGTTGAGGCCGATGGTCTTGAAGCTCAGGTATTCATGCCAGCCCATCGCAAACGCCAGCGCCATCAGCGCGGCCAGTGCGGCCAACGGACCCCAGCGCCGAAGCGGGCCTTGCGGCGCGCTGGCTGCGGGAACAGCGATGGTCTTGTCGGGGTCTTCGGTCATCGCGGTATCCTCATCAAGCCGCGCGGCAGCGGCAAGCGTCGTTTTCATGATCGATCTCTTTCATTGGGCAGAAATGTCGTCCGGACGCGGCCCGGATCACCGGCAGGGTCATCGTCAGGATCATCGGGCGATGTCGTTCAAGCGCCAGTCGTAGTCGAAACTGTCGATGGTGGTTCTGCCTTCGAGCGAAGCTTTCAGTTCAGGTGAGGCATAGCGGCGGGCATGGTCCAGCACACCGGCCAGATGATCGAAGTACGAATCGAGCCCCAGTTC
>CAZDNY010000331.1:0-4398 GCA_964506885.1 uncultured Hyphomicrobiaceae bacterium
GGCGGCCTCGTCGAGCGCGGTGAAGCGCGCGCCGGCGGCGGCGAGGCGGCCTGCAATCTCGTCGTCGGCGAAGGATGGGCCGAGATAGGAGCCGGATAAGATGTCGGCTTCGCCAGGTTGCGGCATGGCGCGGCCGGCGCCGGCGTGACGCGTGTGTGCGGCCAGTGCGGCACCGAGCGCGCCGCCAGCGTCACCGGCTGCGGGCTGCACGAAGATGCTGGAGAAGGCACCGTCACGAAGCAGCTTGCCGTTGGCGACGCAGTTGAGAGCGACGCCGCCTGCGAGACAGAGATTGTCGATACCATAGGTGCGCCGCAGGTCGCGGACGATCAACTGCATGATTTCTTCGGTGACCGCCTGTACGGAGGCGGCAAGGTCCATGTCACGCTGCGTCAGCGGTGCGACTGGATCGCGCGGACGGCCGCCGAACACATCGTGGAAGCGCTCGGTCGTCATGGTCAGGCCGGTGGCGTAGTCGAAGTAGCGCTGGTCGAGCCAGAACGAGCCATCGGGACGAATGTCGATGAGGTGCTTGCGGATCAGGTCGGCAAAGCGCGGCTCACCGTAGGGCGCCAGGCCCATCACCTTGTATACGCCTGAGTTGACGCGAAATCCGGTGTAGTAGGTGAAAGCGGAATAGAGCAGGCCCAGCGAGTGCGGCCAGTGGATTTCCTTGACGGTCTCAAGCGTGTCGCCACGGCCGATCGCCACCGATGAGGTGGCCCACTCGCCGACACCATCCATGGTCAGCACGACGGCTTCGTCGAAGGGAGATGCAAAATACGCGGAGGCCGCGTGGCTTTCGTGGTGCTCCGCGAACAGCAGCTTTTCCTCGATACTTTTGCCGCTGGGCGAGAACGGCTTCAAGGCGGCGATGAGACCGGGTTTCTGGAAGAGCTTGTCCTTGATCCACAGCGGCATGGCCATGCGGAAGCTGGCGAAGCCATGCGGGGCGGTGGCGAGGTAGGTCTCGATCAGGCGCTCGAACTTCAACAGCGGCTTTTCGAAAAAGGCGACGTGGTCGATGTCGTCGAGCGTGAGGCCGGCTTCGGCGAGACAGTAGCGAATGGCGTGTTCGGGGAACCGCTGGTCATGCTTGCGGCGAGTAAAGCGTTCTTCCTGCGCGGCGGCGATGGGCCGGCCATCGACGATCAGGGCGGCGGCGCTGTCGTGATAAAATGCCGAAATCCCGAGAATGCGCATGGACCTCTCCCTTCAATCCATGGGCTAGAAGACGGTGTAGATGAAGGGTGCGACCGCGGATCCCTTGGCAAGCACGAGGAGGCCGCCGACGGCGACGAGTACGACGATGATCGGCAGGAGCCACCACTTCTTGCGGGCGCTCATATATCGGGCGAGTTCCTTCAGGACGGACAGCATGGCGGCCTTTCGTCGGGTTGCACCGGTTCAGCGATCTCAGCGGAGCGGGGCTCCGGCACGGACGTTCTGGTGATGCGTAGCAATGGCGGTGCCAGACGCGGCGGGCGCGAACGGTGCGTGGTGTGTGCCGGTTCGGTGCAGGCCGAGCGGGGGTGTGTCAAAACTGGTCACGCATGCCGGTTCTGGGCAGGCCATCTGCGCGATTGATCCAGTAGCTGTCGGGTTTGCCGCGTCCGCGTGCCTGGAGGGGGTCGCGGACAGCCTGCATGAGGAGGCCCGCCGGGACGATGACGCCGGCATAGATGAGAAACATCACGACGGGGCTGACAAACCGGTTGAGGAACAGGGCCAGCCGGAACCAGGCCCGGTTGAGGGGGGCGAGGCGCTGCGGCTGGACGAGGGCGAGTGCCAGGAACGTCAGGCTGGTGGCGCCAAGCAGCCAGAGGGCCGGCGGGACGTGGCGCAGCAGCAAGGCCGCAATCAGCGTGGCGACGGCAAAAACCAGCCCCGTGGAGCGTTCCGAAGGAAGGGGCGGGGGCGCCTCGTCGATCGTTTCGTGATGGTGACCGCTGGCCATTCTTGGCTCCTTAGCGCAGGCGCGGGGGCCCCGAAACCGCGATATTTCGACGATGGCCGTTGACCCGAGGGGGTGCTGCCAGTATAGGACTGGCACCTTGCCGCTCGGGGCCTTCGTCCCGGGCGGCAGCCGTGTTTGTGCCCGGGCTTGGTGTATCGCGACGGTTCAACCCGCTGATATTCCTGGCGAGGAGGCAAGGATCATACCACGCATCAGACCACGCAAGGAGCCACGCGATGGCGAACACCAAGTCGGCCAAGAAGGCCGTTCGTAAGATCACCAAGCGCACCGAAGTGAACAAGGCGCGCCGTTCACGGATGCGCACGGAAGTGCGTAAGGTCGAGGAAGCCATCGCTGCGGGCGACAAGTCTGCTGCGGCTGCGGCCCTCAAAGTCGTCGAGCCCGTGCTGGCGCGGACCGCGCAGAAGGGCATCCTGCACAAGCGGACTGCGAGCCGGAAAGTGTCGCGCCTGACCGCGCGCGTTACGGCGATGGCCGACTAATTTACAGCGCGGCCCGCTCGTGGCCGCTGCGGTCAAGACTTCGTGTGTGCTCTGTTCGCCACTATCAAGATCTGGCGAGATGTTACGGCAAGCCCTCTCTGAACGCCCCTAAGCGGCGGATTCATCGGCACGAGGGCGGGGGCGCGCAGTCCTGAAGCGGGTCGCCGACGATCGGTCTCAGTGCTTCAAAGAGCAAAAAACGACATGGGCGGTGCCTTCTTCGGAAGGGCCGCCCAATGTGTTTTCAGGGGCGCCGGAGATGGCAGTTTTCCCAAGGGTCTCAATGGGATTCTCCACAGATCTGTGGATTCTTTCGGGGCGCTCCAGAGTCCGAAAAACCGCGGTTTTTCGGAGCTTGGTGCGGGTGCTTGCTGCACTTGCGCGGCGAACGGTTAAGAGTTAATTAATCTCCCTAGCACGGCCCTGCGGGGTTATGTGGAGTGCTTCTTTAGTGAAGCTGGGCCGGTGCCGCGTAACTCGCGTCCAAGTGTATCGCGTTTCAATCAGTAAAGTCCGAGTAGCAGCTGGCAGGATTCCGAGGTCTTATTTCGGAATTGTGTCGGGATGCATTGTGATCGTCTTGGTCAGGCACGTGCGGGTGTCAGACCAGGAGGTTCTACTTGGCTTTTCGGAAGTACAGGCAGGATTTTGGAGTGCACGTGAGCGGGAGGGAGTAGGCGTGAGCTCCGGTAGTGCTGTCCACATCGAGAATGTGCCGGTCGTCGAGGTCTGGTCACGTCTCAAAAGCGATCCGGCTTCGGTGATGATCGACTGCCGGACGCGCGCGGAGTGGGCGTTCGTGGGGTTGCCCGATCTCAGTGGGATCGGAAAGCAGCTCCTCACCGTCGAGTGGCAGACCTTTCCCGACAACCGGATCAATCCCGGTTTCGTGGCGGAGGTGACCGCACTGCTCGACATGATCGGTGTGGAGAAGGAAGCGGAGATCTTCTTCATCTGCCGGTCGGGTGGACGCAGCCGGATGGCAGCACAAGCTTTGGCAGAAGCGGGGTATGCGCGCTGCCGCAACGTGACGGAAGGTTTCGAGGGTCCACTCGATCCACGTCGTCACAGGGGAAGTGCAAGCGGCTGGAAGGTCGCCGGGCTTCCCTGGGTGCAGGGATAGGCACCGCAACGCAAGGTCGGTTCGCAATTGCAACGCCGCTCGAGGGGTCGGGCGCGAAGGGGTTGTCTTTGCCTGGCCGGTGGCACGTGCGGAGCCGCAAACGAGTTCAGGGGGCAAGTGAAATGGAAAGCATCGAGAAATACGGCGCAGAGGTTCTGGCCAAGACAGCAGCGGGTGCCGATGAGCGAATTTCGGCAAAGCCCGAGGTCGACAAGGCGCGGCAGGCTGTCGATGGGCGCGGCCACAAGGTGCGGGCGATGCTGCGGGCCCAGCTTGGCGAGGACATCTTCACGAGCTGGTTCAATGCGATGGAGTTCGAGAGCTTCGATGGCGCGACGGTGCAGGTGTCGGTGCCGGTGAAATTCCTGCGCAACTGGATCCAGTCGCATTACGAGGATGCGCTGCTGGCGTGCTGCAGGGCGGAATTCAAGGGCGCTGACCGCGTCGAAGTTCTGTTGCGACAGCCGGGCGGAGCGACGGGCAAGGCGTCGCCGGCCCAGACGCAGGCCGGGCAGCGCGATATCGATGCGGGTGGCGGTGTGAAGGGCCAGGTGGGTGAAGGTCCGCGTGCGCTGTCTCCCGCAGCGATGCAAGCGATCATGCCGCCCGCCCAGGGCCGCACGCAGGTCGGCGGGTTCGAAGGCTCGCCGCTCGATCCGCGCTATACCTTCGATACCTTTGTCGTCGGACCGGCCAACCGTCTGGCCCATGCCGGTGCAACGCAGGTCGCGGAAACCGTGCTGGCGTCGACGCCGGCATTCAATCCGCTCTACATCCACTCGTCTGTCGGTCTTGGAAAGACGCACTTGCTGCAC
>CAZDNY010000332.1:0-4382 GCA_964506885.1 uncultured Hyphomicrobiaceae bacterium
TCAAGGATACCGAGGGCGTGATCTCCGAGGCCGTTCTCGCCACCGGCGGCAACGGTGACGGCGACGTTGAAATCTCCATGATGCTCGACATCACCGGCTCCATGGGTGGCCGCAAGCTCACCGACCTCAAGGACGCGGCCAAGGACCTGATCGACATCGTGCTGCTGCAGGAGACCGGCAAGTCGCGCATCGCGCTGGTGCCGTTCTCCGAGGCGATCAATATCGAGCCGAACTGGGCGGCTGAGGTTGTGTCCAATGGTCCGCAGCGCGTGCGTGTCGGTAGCCGCAACTACTATCTCGATCCGCAGTGCGCGACCGAGCGGACCGGTCCGGATGCCTTCACGGATGCGCCGCCGAACGGTCAGAACAAGCTTGGCAAGTTCTATTCGCGCGACGGCGAGTGCATGCCCAAGTCCGGTTCGGTCATCCCGCTGTCCTATGACAAGTCGATGCTGAAGGATGCCATTGATGAGTATGAGGCGAGCGGCAACACCGCCGGCCACCTGGGTACCGCCTGGGCCTGGTACATGCTCTCGCCGAACTGGGCGCAGCGCGTGCCGCCGACCAGCCGCGCGGGAGCCTATGGCCAGCAAGGTCTGCGCAAGATTGCGATCCTCATGACGGACGGTGAGTACAACACGCAGTATGACGAGGGCTTCCCCGTCAGCTCGAACTCTGCACCGAATGGATCGTCGACCTCACAGGCCCGCACGTTGTGCGCCAACATGAAAGCTGCCGGCATCACGATCTACACCGTCGGCTTCGAGCTGCCGCAGAACGGCCAGTCGGTGGAGACCCTGCGTCAGTGTGCAACCGAGCCCGGCAACTTCTACAATGCCGACAACGGTGATGCCCTGCGCCAGGCGTTCCGCGACATCGCCCTGCAGATCTCGACGCTCTACCTCACCAGGTAGTCACGGCGAGACGGCGCACACACCCGGCAAACGACGCGGATGACTCCGGTCATCCGCGTCTGCTTTTTTTTTACCTACGACCAGCCAGCCGCCGCCTTTTCTTTTGCGTCAAGCCGCTCTGGGCATCCGCCCATGTCCCGGAACACCGCCCGCTGCTGCGCGATGTCGGCAGACTGGTCCCGAACCGAGCGCAATGTCGCAACCCGTTGAAATTTGACCTCAATCAACGCCCCCGCCGGCCCCTCGCTCGAAGCTTTGATCTGACAGCAAGTGAGGAGGAGCGGCCCTATGAGAAGATCGCTTTTGGCTGCGGCACTGATCGCACTCGCCGCCATCACGTCGGCACGCAGCGCTCATGCCGTGCCACGTCCGGAAATCATCGACTGGCTGGGAAGCCCGCGCGCATTCGTCATTTCGCTTTATCGCGGTGTGCTCGGTCGCGAGCCTGAAACCGAACAGGTCATCACCGGCTGGGCCCAGTCGATCGACAAGAGCCCCGGCAGTCGCATTCGCGCCTTCTGGCAGTTTGTCGGCTCGCCCGAGTACAAGAGCAAACCGTGGAGCAAGCACAAGAAGGAATGGGTGGCGTTCTATCGCAACGAGCGCAAGAACACCGCCGGCTACTGCCACTGCTACTATGTCACCAGGCACATGGCCGAGAGCTATCATATCGTCGGCCCCTCCGACAAAAAGTCGAAAGGCATCGCCCGTGCCGTTGCCCGCTTTCACGCCGCCTTCGATCCGGACGTCTGCCGCCGGTTTTCGTGCGGCTGGGGAACGCGACCGGCAACGGCAAAAAAACCACCAGTCGTGATACCGGGCGCCAAGCGCAACCCCGACGGCGATACCGTCATCACGTTTCAAAGTGTCGGCGACGCCGAACTCTATTGCCGCCGTCGCAACATGAAGGTGGTGCGAAATCCGGACGGCGCGGGCTATCGCTGTGGCAGGTAGTTGAATGCCTGGGTGTCGCGCGCGGTTCACGGTGACGGCAAGGGAAACGCCCGCTCAGACCTGAGCGGGCGTTTGCTGTGTTTGGCAAAGGAACGTGCGTGTCCGCGCTTACGCCGCCTTGTCGAGCATGTTGCGCGCGATCATCGTCTCCGCGATCTGGATCGTATTGAGCGCCGCACCCTTCAAGAGGTTGTCCGACACGATCCACATGGCAAGACCGTTCTCCACCGTCGAATCTTCGCGGATACGGCTGACGTAGGTGTCGAACTCGCCCGCGCACTCAACCGGCGTCGCATAACCGCCCGGCTCGCGCTTGTCGACAACCGCGATGCCCGGCGCGTTGCGCAGGATCTCGCGAGCCTCCTCGGGCGTCAGCGGGTTTTCCAGCTCCAGGTTGACGGCCTCCGAATGGCCGACGAACACCGGCACGCGCACGCACGTCGCGGTCAGCTTGATGCGCGGGTCCATGATCTTCTTGGTCTCCGCCATCATCTTCCATTCCTCTTTCGTGTATCCGTCCTCCATGAAGACGTCGATGTGAGGAATGCAGTTGAAGGCGATCTCCTTGGTGAACTTCTTCGGCGTCACCTCGGTGCCCGGCACATACTTGGCCTTGGTCTGCTGCCACAGTTCGTCCATCGCCTCTTTGCCGGCGCCCGAGACGGACTGGTAGGTCGAGACGACGACGCGCTTGATCGTGGCGGCATCGTGGATCGGCTTCAGCGCGACCACCATCTGCGCGGTCGAGCAGTTCGGATTGGCGATGATGTTCTTCTTGCGGTATCCGGCGATCGCATCCGCATTGACCTCCGGCACGATCAGCGGCACGTCCTGGTCATAGCGCCAGCACGACGAGTTATCGATGACGACGCAGCCCTGCTTGCCGATCTTGGGCGCCCACTCCTTTGAGACGGACGAGCCCGCCGACATCAGGCAGAAGTCCACACCCCCGAAGTCGAAGTTTTCCAGGTCGCGGCATTTCAGCGTCGTTTCGCCATAGCTGACTTCCGTGCCGATCGACCGGCGCGAGGCGAGCGGAATGATCTCGTCGGCCGGGAAGTTGCGCTCGTGGAGCACGTTCAGCATCTCGCGGCCCACGTTGCCGGTGGCGCCGACGACAGCGACCTTGTAGCCCATGACTTTCTCGTCCTTGCGTGAGTGAGAAGCGCGTGGCCGCGTCCGGCCATCGCGCATAGCAGCGGCGATAGTTCCAAGCGCGATCCCTTACGCGGGGTTGGCCCCCAATTCAAGGTGATCTCTCGCACAAAGCCGCCATGACGCGGTTAATGCGCGAGCTGGCGCGTGGCAGCGGCGCGAACGCGCGATGCGCCGGATCGTCGATCATGCGCCGCCGGCAATCCTGCGAGCACCCCCGCAAGCTCGCCACCCGCAAAATTATCCCGCTTGGCCGGCGCATTTCTCGCACCCTGCAATCTGGAAATTTCGCGTGAAGGATCAGAGGGCTAGATTGCGCGGGGATGACGATCGGCCCGGCTCAATCGTTGCGGTCGCTACGCTGCGGGGCGCATGCCGCAGCTCTCAAGAGCCGCGCGTGAGGCCTCAGCGCCCCGCACGCTGGCTCATCTCGTTGCGCCGCATCGGCATGGCGTCGATGGTGCGGAACAGGTGGTCCGCATCGAGCGGGCTGCGCGACGAAATCTTCAGCTCGCCGTCCTTGCCGATCAGCATCGTGCGGAATTCGCCTGGCCTGACGCCGAAATGCGCCCGCAGCGCCGCCGCGCGCGCGCCCGGTTCTGGACCAAGCTGGCTCGAGACGTGGTCACCGGCCACCGTGATCACGACCATGTCACGTTCCCGCAAACCGCTGCGGTGGCGTGTGATGATACCCTGCTGCGTTCCAAGGCGCGCATCGCTGCCGCTGGGCGCGAACACGACGAGAGGCCGGTTCTTCCAATGATAACGCGCCATGCCCGCCTCGACCGGATCGGCGGCGCTCGCCAGCCCGCCGAGGCCGATCGCCGAGGCTACGACCAGCCCGCCCAGCGTCGGTGCTTGACCGAAGCTTTCCGCTGTAGGTGAAGTCATGTCAGCCTCCCTCTGGCGCCGTATTTTCGTGATCCTACGCATGTCCCGGGAAAACGGATCTGGCGCCCGATGGTTGCCGGCGAGGTTCGGACTTGATGCGGCCGAAATGGTCTGCCCTATGATGGCCGCTGGGATCCTGTCACTACCGGCCATGCCGTTGAACTGCTGGAGATTGGAATGTTCCGTGTGCCGCACGAAAAGCCCTGTCTCGGCGCCGCGGCGGCACTCATTGTGCTCGCTCCGGCTGCGATCGCCGGCCAAGTTGCGGCCGAGGACTCCTGGATGGCCGAAGAAGAGCTGCGCGCAACGTTCACCGGCGTCACGCTGGAGGGCAAGTACGGCAGCGGCAGACCTTTCACCGAGGTCTATGAGGAGGGTGGCAACCTCGTCTACCGCGAGGCCGCCACCGAGATCGGCGGCAAGTGGTCGGTCAGGGCTGGAACTTTCTGCACGATCTACGACAACGAC
>CAZDNY010000333.1:0-4380 GCA_964506885.1 uncultured Hyphomicrobiaceae bacterium
GCGAGCACTTGAAATACATGGTTTATGCCCAAGGCGGGCCGGTGGCTTGTCTGGCCTGGTCATCGGCCGCCCGGCATATCGGCTGCCGGGACCGCTTTATCGGCTGGGATCAGGATCTGCGCAAGGCCGGCCTTCATGGGAAAGTCGGTTTTGGGCAGATAGAGCGTCTTGCCCCAGTCACGGCCCTGCTCGACGGTAGCGTCGCCTGTCTTGCCGTCCGCCCCGCCCTTCGCCGCCTTGGTATCCTCGGCCATGGTCCGCCCCGGTCCTTCAGTTCTGTCGCAATGGTGACGTTTCGAGAGTCGGGCTGCCTTCTAGCAACCACGGGGCCGTCCGACCAGCCCTGCGGGCTGCCGAGACCAGGGAACTGTGGGCGCAGGGATCAGCGCAGCCGGCCATTGCTCGTCAGTCCGCCCTTCGGTGGGCAACTCTTGGCAGCCTCGACGATGGCGCGACCTCGGAAAGACGGGCACGACATCAGCACGACGCGGCAGCCGCGGCGGTCCGTCGTTGTCTTGTAGTGGTAACAGGGGCGCAGGGCATCTCCGAAGATGCCGTCCAGCTTACCGGCGATAACCTGGGCGCGGGCGGCGGGAGGGGCCGCGACGGCGGCTCCAAGGACGGCGACGGCGGCACAAGCACTTGCGATAAATCTCGACATATCAATTCTCTGCAAGTTCCTACGGCGACCGCTGGTGGCTGGCGCGGCGCGGGTTGGAGGGCGGGGCTTCGATCTGATGCAGGATGGCGGCCGGGGATGGGCACGTGCACGTGGCGATGCCCGACGGATTGGCTGGCAGGCCCATGGTGGCGAAAAAGACCGCCAGCTTGATGATCTGCACGAACGCGGCTGTGGAACTGAACACTGGCATGTCGGCCTCCCGGGCACGAACCCCATGCCGGTTGGTCGCCGCAGCGCGGAATTTGGTTCATGCCGGCTGGCCAGGCGCGCCTGCTTTGCGCGGCGATCCGGGCAGGCTCATCGCAACCTCAGCCAACCGGCGCGCGCCCCTGTGCCTCCGGGAACAGCTCAATCTGGCCTTTTTGTTCATGGTGGGCAGCGACTTGGCTCGCAGGGGTCAAGCGACACCGCACAGGCACGCAAGGAGACGCTGGATCAGGACCATGACCCGGAAATTCATCAAATTCATCGCCACTGCCATCTTCGGTTTCATGCTCGTCAGCGCTGCCATATTCGGCGCCGTCTACGGCCTCATGCAGCGCGATGCGCCGGCCAACATGGCGCGGGCGGAGCAGGTGGTTCAAACGCTGTCGCAACGCTGGCAGTTTTCCGATATCGCCGCCGAATTTACCGCATCCGTCATCTCTGCGGTCGACGCCGACGACGTGCAGCGGTCCTTCGATCCCTTCCGGCGGCTCGGTCGTCTGGTCGGTGTGCGCGACATGGCTATGGGCGACTATCAGGTGAACTTCAGCGACGAGGACGGCCTGCACCGCCGCGCGACGCTGATGCTGACCGGCGACTTCGAGCACGGCGAGGCGCGGATCACGCTGATCATCGTGACGTCCGGAGGTGTCTCCAAGGTGCAACACTTCAACATCAAACCCGTTCGTATGCCGCCGGTACAGACGCGCCGCGGGTTCGCATGAGATGCGCGCGCGAGGCTGAAACTGCGCAAGATTGCAGGGGTGCGGTTGCCTTGTGCGCCTCGCGTGAATCCGGGCGTGGCGGGCGCGCCGCGTTGCCCGTGCCACGGGCATGGTGCTAGGACAGACCCATGCGTTCGCTGCGCCGGCGTCAAACACCGCGACAGTTCGAACGCACCGGTGTTCTTGGTAACGAGGGTCGGGTGAAATGACAGCAAAGAGCCTGCGTGCCGTGCTCGCGGTGCTGTCCCTCATGGCGGTGACGGTCGACGCGCATGCCGTCACGCCAGATCGAGCCGGGTCCGACAAGGGCGTGTCGCGCGCCTATACCAAGGCGGAGGCGCGCCGAGATGTCTGGCCCAAGCCCGTGGACGAGTTTCTCGCCGGCGAATACCTGGAGCGCGCAGACGTCGTGCTTACGCGGCGCGATTGGGACTTGTCGTCCTATCTGATCCGGCTGGCGACGAAGTCGCCGTTCTCGCATGCGGCGATGGTCTTCACGGGACCGCAATTCGAATCGGGATTTTCCAGCACATTCGTGATCGAAGCCGGGACCAGCGGCGTCGACCTCACCAACATCCGCGACTACATTTCCGACAAGAGCACGTTCATCGCCATCAAGCGGCTGAAGCAGCCCTGGTTCGACGAGATGAAGCAGGCGCGCGTGCGCGGCATCCTGCTCGACAAGATCAAGGCAAGCTACAACTACTGGGCGATCGGGCGGATCTTCAAGAACATCTGGTTCGGCGTGCAACGGCAGGTGCGCGGCAAGGAAAAAACGATCGAGGCCTACCGCGAGAACGACTGGCGACCACCCAACGACTTCATCTGTTCAGGACTTGTGCAGCTTGGGTTCGTGCAGGCCGTCACGGAATACGTGAAAGACGGCAAGCTGCCGGTGACGGCGCTCAAGGAAGTGGTCTTCCACGAGGTCGCGGCAAGCCGGCTGCCGGAGGCGGAAGACTGGCAGTATCTCGACGAAGAAACGCAAAAGCTGTCGGCGGAAATCTTCGAGCAGCAGAACATCGTCGAGCTGGAGGCTGTCACGCCCGAAGACCTGGCGCGCAGTGACAAGCTGGAGTGGCTTTACCTCATCCGCAGCGGCTATGTTTACAAGGTCTCGTCCTACGACGACGTGCTGGCGCAGACGCGCTGAAGCTGCCGCTCACGCACGCGCTGAAAAGACCGGCGGGCGAGTTGCATCGTGAAGAAAAAAGACAGCCCGGCACGCGGACGTGCCGGGCCTCTTCGTTTTCAGGGCATGGTCGGAGAGGACCGCGCCTTACTGGCTTTCGGTTGCGCGGTTCTTGTCGATGCGCCGCATCCAGGCGCCCGAACCGGTGTCGGACGGTTTGGCGTTGAGGGGCACGATGCTGGCGCCTGCAGGGGCTGCAGCCATGTCGGGCGTGGCCAAAGCGGAGTGATACAGTTTGGGCGTATCATAGCAGCCGCCGACGCACTTGATGACGGCCTGGTCTGCATCGCTGGCGGAGCCGGCAGATGCGGTGGGCTTCACCTCGGCAATGCTCTGGGCGGTGCGTTCCGTCGTCACCTGAATATAGACTGCTTCCTGCCGTTCGGAGGCATTGGTGCAGCCTGCCTCGCAGACGACAACGTCCATGCCTGGATGGGCGGCCGCAATCGGATTCTTCGGCTTTTCAGGTGCAGGTTGCTTCGCGGGCGCCTTCTGCACGATCTTGGCGGGCGCCTCATCGGCGTTCGGCGCAGCGTTGTCATCGACTGAGCCGGCCGTCTGCGAACCCTGCTCGGCGTCCGCGTTCTTTGCAGCCTGATCGGCGTCGGTATTCTCGTCTTCGCTGGAGGAGCCTTTGTAGCGGGGCCGGAACGTGAAGCTCGGTCCGTCGCCATCGGCGGTGTGTGCGCCATCGGCATCGCTGCCTTCGCGATGCTTGGATGCGCTGTAGTCCGCGTGGCTGTCAGGCTGGTTCTTGGAGAAGCGGAAGCGCTTGGCGCTGGCTTCGTCGGTGACTGTGACCATCACGATGGCGGCAGTCGCCGGGAGGGCAAGGGCCAGGCCGACAAGACCCAGCAAAGATTTCTTCGGACGCAACATGGAGCCTCACAAACACGCACTACAGGACCGACAGAGGTCATCCGACACACTGCCAGTTGTTGGTTAACGAGGCGTTAGCGCGCGTTGCGGTTTATGCGAGCAAAGCTGCAGACCTCTCACCCGGACATGCTCATGTCCGCGAAAGCGCAGCTCAGCCAGTTCGGATCAGCGCGTGTGATAGAAAATTGGCTGCTCGCCTGGCGCCGCATTGATGATGGGCACGCGGCGGTAGTCGACCGGTCCCTTGGGCAGCGGTTCGTCCGAATAGAAGTGATGCGGCGCGTGTCGAAAGACGACCTGTTCGACGCGTGGCCGCAGAACGCCGTCGTCGGGCGGTGAGGCATGGTTCATCAGCGCTTGTGACGCCGGAGGTGCCTCGTGGTGCACGATGATCTCTGTTGCGGCATGACGCTGCGCGATTTCCGGCGCGGTCTCAGCCTTCAGGATGGGGGGTTTGCGCACCGGCAGCGGGACATCCGTCAATGCGACAGGCTGCGAAACCGCAGCTTGAGCGGGCGGCGCCATGCTCAAGGGCCGGGTCTTCATATATCGCGCAATGCAGGGTTCCGTCCGGGCCAGTTTCTCAAGCTCACCGAAACGCACGGTAATGGTGCGGCCATCCTCGCAGACGTAGGTTTCATCGGCCCGCACGGGTGCTGCCATGACGAGGAGGGCAAGCAGCGCCATGAAGAGCGCTT
>CAZDNY010000334.1:0-4380 GCA_964506885.1 uncultured Hyphomicrobiaceae bacterium
GACTTCCTTCGCCGAGCGGCCATGCACCATTGCGAACAGGTTGTAGGGCCATACAGGAAGACGGCGCGGCCGGCGGTAGCAATGCGTGACGAACGGCAGCGCGCCAATCACCGGGCCGATGCGGGCGACTGCCTCGTCGTCCACGTCCCACACCGTCATGGCGTTGTGGGTGAGGCCCAGAGCGTAGTGGTTGGGGACGATACCGATGCGACGGATGATGCCGTTCTGTTGCAGGCGGGCGATGCGGGCCAGGACGTCGTCCTCGCTCAAGCCCGTCTGGCGTGCGACTTCGGCGTAGGGCCGCTCGACCAACGGCAGGCCTGCCTGGGTCGCAGCGATGATGGCGCGGTCGTGCGTGTCGAGCGTGTGCGTCATGCCGCCACCCGGAAGCCAACGAAGTACTCCTCCAGCTTGGGGAACATGAACACCTCAAGCCCTGTCGCCTGAGTGATACGGCCGGCGACCAGGTCAATCTCATCGATCGTTTCGGTCGCCAACACGAACCACATGTTGAGACGGTGGCGGCGCTCGTAATTGTGCGCAACCTCGTCGAATGCGTTGACCGCGGTGGCGACCGTCTCGAATTGGTCCGGGGGAACTTCCATCGCGCACAAGCAGAATGCGCCGCCCATCTCGTCGGCGTTGAACATCGGGCCGAAGCGCGTGATGGCACGAGCCTCGAGAAGTGCCTCGATACGCTCGATCAGCGCCTGCGCCGACAGGCCAAGCGCGGCACCGGCCTCCTTGTAAGGCTCGGCACAGATCGGAAAACCGTCCTGAAGATAATTGATGATGGCTTTGTCTACGGCGTCGATCATTGCGCGGCCTCCTGGGCGGGCAGGGACGAGGAAGCGGTGCGGGTGCCTCGCTGGAGATAGCAACGGCGCGAGAAGAGGATGGCATGGCGCCTTGCCTGGACGCCAAGTCCGGTCAACATGTGAACCTGCTCCAGAACACGGGCGCGGTCGCGGCCATGGATCATGCAGAACAGGTTGTAGGGCCAGCGGAGCCCATGGCGCGGGCGGCGATAGCACAGCGTGACAAACGGTTGGCGCGCAAAGCGCGCGCCGATTTCGTCGACGTGCGAATTATCGATATCGAAGACGACCATGGCATTGGCGCGATAGCCGAGACGGCGATGACGCACGATGAGGCCGAAGCGGGTGATCACGCCGAGCGCGATCAGGCGTTCGATGCGCGCAATCGCTTGGCCCTCGCTCATGCCGGTTTGCTGGCCAAGCGCATGATAGGGGCGGGGCACGAGCATCAGCCCCTGTTCGATGGCGCCCAGAACGCGCCGGTCGGTTTCATCCAGATCGACGTGGGACGGTGTGGCGCGATCAGCCGTTAAGTCCATGTGGTCCTTATGGACGTTTCTCAGGTTGTCGACGCCTTGCAGCGAAAAACCCAGGTCGATGAAGTAGGAACGCTCCAGCGGCAACTCGATGATATCCAGTCCGGAGGCCGCGCGAATCCGGTCGAGCGCAGCCGCCAGTTCAGAGGCGGTCTGAGCGGAGATCACGAACCAGAGATTGATGACATGCTCGCGCTCGTAGTTGTGATTGACGCCGGGCTCGGCATTGACGATGCGGGCGACCTCATCGAGCCGTTCGGGCGGCACCTCCATCGCCGCCAGCATGCTGACACCGACCGTGTTGGGCCTGATGGTGGCGCCGACACGGCCGAGGATGCCGTTATGGAGCAGAGCCGACAGGTCCGTCAGGAGGTCGCGCTCGTCGAGACCGTTGGCGCGCGCGATTGCAGCGTAGGGACGTGGCACCAGCGGAAAGCCACGCTGCCAGCCATCGAGTACCGCCAGAAGGTGGGCGGGGAGCGCGTTGTCGGGGCTTGCTGCAGTGGTCCAGGCTGGCTTCATTGACCGATCCTGTGAGCGCGTGCGGTGAAAAAGATGCCAGAAGGTTTGCGTGCTGGAAGAGATGCCACCTTCTCGAAGGTGCGCGTGTCGTGGATGTCGATGCGATCGGCATCACGCACAGAGATCCAGATCTCATCACCGCGCGGGGTGAATTCCATGTGGAGGACGGCCGGCCCGGGCTTGAATGCGTGCACCACCTGCATGGTGCGGGCGTCGATCACCTGCACGGTGTCGTTGAGCGGATGAGCGAAGTTGACCCAGACGCGGGGGCTGCCGGGCTGGACCACGGCGAAGATCGGCTGGCCGTGCGTCACAACCCGCCCGCGCTCCTCGAATGTGGTGGAATCGATCGCCAACAGTTCGTGGCGACCAACGGCGGGCAACAGGAAGCGGCCTGCCACCTCGCCCCAGCCTTCCAAATGCGGCATCTTGTAGACGGGCAACGGCTCCTGCCCGCGTCCATACCCGTCCATGATCCGGCGCGGCGTGGGATTGTCGTCCCACATATCGAGATGGACGAGGCCGTCCTCGCCGAACAGTCCGGCGATGTAATGGCGGCCATCCGTAGTGATCGATGCATCATAGGGAAGCCGGCCGACGCCCGAGAAGCGCGTGACACGCGGCGGGCCTCCCGACCAGCCGGCAAAGTCGGCTATCCAGATTTCGCCGGCGTCGTAAAGCGTATAGACAAAGCGGCGTCCAGGGGCGTCGACAAGGCCGACGGTCTTGGAGCGCTTTTCCGCGCCAGTGTCGGCGGCGATCTCACACAACGGCTCGAGCGTATCGGCATCGAAAACGCGCACCCCGCCAGGCTCGTAGTTCGATACCGCGATCAAGCTTCCGTCGTCAGAGATAGCGCCGCCGATGGCGTTGCCAGCCTGGATGACACGGCGGTCTACCCGCGCCTCCAGGATGTCGATCTTGCTCAGGCCGCCGTCGCGGCCGAAGAGATAGGCGAACCGCTCGTTGCGCGCGTAGACGAGCGAGGCATGCGACAGGTCGCCCAGACCTTCGACGCGACCGACGATATCGCGCGCGCTCCAGTCAACGATCAGAACCGATCCTGTCGCGCGCTCGACGATCACGCCGAGAGCGCCGGTCGCACAGGGTCGCTTGTCGGTGGATGCCTCAGCTGATGCCCGCGTGCGCGGAACCGCCGTGGCGGCGCCAGCCGCCAGTATCGTTGTGAGAACTTCGCGCCGCCTCACTGTGCTCATTGCGGAAATCCTTCCTTGAGCTTGCGTGCGATCCAGGCGGCGTCAGCGTCGCTGATCAAGCCTTTCCACGGAGGCATCGGCTGGCCGGGTATCCCTTCCAGGATGATCGATGCGATGCTTTCGACATCCAATGCCTCCAGGTCCTGCGGTTGCAGCGACTTGCCGAGCCCGCCTTTCAGCGTCATGCCATGACACGAGCCACAATCCTGGCGCACCAGATCCGTCAGCTCAGCTTCGCGTGCAGGATCAACGGCCGCTGCCGGTGGGATGGCAGCGAGAAGTGCCAGCAAGGCAAGCGGCAGCGACGCTATCCTACTCCGCAGCGACACAGGCATCCTCATGGAGGTCGAGACCTTCGCAGAACGACGCAGAGCGCTGCATGACCGCAGCGATTGCTGCCACCTCGCCGATGATGAACAGCGTCGGCGCTTCGAGCCGGGCAAGCTTCGCATCGGCGGCGATCCGCGACAGCGTGCTGGACAGCCGCACTTCGTTGCAGCGCGTGGCGCGGGAAACGGCCAGAACAGGTGTTCCGGCGTCGCGCCCGTGGAGAATCAACCGGACGGCGATCTCATCGATATTCGCCAATCCCATGTAGACGACCAGCGTCGTGCCTGGATCGGCCAGCCCCAGCCAGTCGAAGTCCAGATGTTCGCCGGCGCGGCGGTGGCCGGTGAGGAACCTGACACCGGTTGCCAGGTCGCGATGGGTCAGTGGCACCTTCATGGCGGCCGCGCAGCCTTGCGCCGACGTGATGCCCGGGATGACCTCGAATGGAATTTGCGCGCTTGCCAGGGCGATGGCTTCCTCGCCACCGCGCCCGAACATGAACGGGTCGCCGCCTTTCAGGCGGACGATGCGACCGCCGCTGCGGGCGAGGGCAATCAACAGCTCGTTGATGTCGTCCTGCGGGACCGGGTGGAAGCCGGGCGCTTTTCCAACATCGATGGTGCGAGCGGACGCGGGGATGAGGTTCAGAATCTCATCGGAGACGAGGCGGTCGTAGACGACGACATCGGCGGCCTCGATGGCGCGCAACGCATTGACGGTCAGCAGACCGGGGTCGCCCGGACCGGCGCCGACCAATTGTACGAATGTGTGTCCAGGATCAGAACCAGGCCTTGCGATTTTTTGCGTCATGACCGTACCTGCCCGTCCAGAATCATGGATCCAACAACATGGGTAGAGTATGAGGCCGGCGGATCGGCGAGGACGACCGCCGGCCTCAAGCATCAATGCGTCCGGATCTCAGTAGACGTCATTGCGCGTATTGAAGACGTTGAACTT
>CAZDNY010000335.1:0-4363 GCA_964506885.1 uncultured Hyphomicrobiaceae bacterium
CTCGGCCTCGACCAGCCCGATCTGATCGAGGCGCGGAGCGGGCGGCGCAACGTTGCGCGCGGCAACAAGACAGCGCGCAAGGATGATGCCTGATGCGGGTCGTGGGCGGCACGCTCAAGGGGCGCGCACTTGCCGCGCCCAAGCACGAAGGCGTGCGGCCGACATCCGACCGCGTGCGTGAAGCCGTGTTCAATATTCTGGCGCACGGCAATGGTTTTCCATCGCTTGAAGGCGCCCGGGTGATCGACCTGTTTGCCGGCACAGGCGCACTCGGCATCGAAGCGATCTCGCGCGGCGCGCGCTACAGCTTGTTCGTGGAGACCGATACGCAGTCGCGCGCGTTGGTGCGGCGCAACGTGGAAGCGTTCGGGCTGACCGGTGTCACACGGCTGTTCCGGCGCGATGCGACGGACCTGGGTCCCGCTGGCACGATGGAAGCGTTCGATATCGCCTTTCTCGATCCGCCCTATGGCCAGGGGCTCGGAGATAAGGCGCTGGCCGCCCTGGGTGCAGGGAACTGGCTGAAGCCGGGAGCGTTGGTCATTGTGGAAGAGCGGACCGGTTGCGAGATCGTCCTGCCTGAGGGCTTTGTCGAAGTCGACCGGCGCACATGGGGCGACACGGACGTGCATTTCCTCCTCTGGCAGAGCCCGCGCGGAGCAGATAAAGCGTGAGCGCCCGCGGCAATATCAACGGCGGCCTCGGCGACGGCGAAATGGTCGGCTGGCTGGAGGCCGCGGCCTTCGTGGTTGCCGTCTCCACCCTCAACGTCCTTTATGCCTACGCAGTGGCCGTGGGTGCCAACGTCGTCGTGTTCGTGCTCTACGCGCTGGTGGGCGCTTCGGTGGCAATGCTGGCAACAAGCGGGCCGGGGCGCGATGCCTGGGCGGTGATTACCGCGCCCCAGAGCTGGGTCTATGGCGGCGCCAGCGTGGCCCTGGAAGCGATCTACTTCCTTCTCGTCGGCCTCATCTCGCCTGCCGAGGCGTCGTTGACGGCCCGGCTTTCGGTGCCGGCGTCGCTGCTGATCGGCTGGTGGCTGTTTTCGTCAGCGATCGTGCCACGGCAGATCCTCGGCGGGCTCATCGTCGTCGCCGCGGTCGTTCCGGTTCTGGCCTGGGTACCGGCCGAGACGCGGGACATGGCGATCCTGCTCGGCATCCTGTGTGCGCTCGCGGTGGCGGTGAAGACATTCGCCAGCGAGTTCCATCCCTGGAACCGGTCCGCCGAAAGCATCAGGGAGAAGGTACGGGTCACGGGGCTCGTCGTGCTGGCGACGACGGTGCTCGGGCTCGTCGCAACGGGCCTTGCCATGCTGGCGGTCGAACTGGGTGCGCATAGCCTGGCGGCAATCGCACCGCCCGCTGCGGCTTTCACACACGGGCCGACGATCATCCTGGCGCTGGTGTTCGGCACCGCGATCCTGACGGCGATGAGCTACCTGCAGTTCTCATCGGTGGTGAAGATCGGCACGGCGAACTTCCTGGCGACGAGCGCGTTCGCACCGCTCATCGCCTATGCGCTGCAGACGCTCGCGGCCTCGGCGGGGATCATCACGGTGCCGGCCTTCGATCCGATCATGCTGGTGCCGATCTTCGTCGGCATCGGCGGCGTCATGCTGGTCGTGCGCGCGGGCAACGGTCGATGAATGTGCCTTTCGCCGTGGCGTGCGTTACTTGCGGCCGAACAGGCGCTCGATGTCGGACAGTTTCAATTCGACGTAGGTGGGGCGGCCGTGGTTGCATTGGCCCGAATAGGGTGTTGCTTCCATCTCGCGCAGCAGAGCGTTCATCTCCTCGCCGGTGAGACGGCGTCCGGCGCGGACGCTGCCGTGACAGGCCATGCGCGAGGCGATCGCCTCCAGCCTTTCTTTCAACGCATAGCCCTGCCCTTCCGCCATGATCTCGGCGGCCAGATCCTTGACGAGACCGGCGACGTCACCGTTACCGATGAGGGCTGGCACCTCGCGCACGGCAATTGCACCCTCTCCGAAGGGCTCCAGCGCGAGACCCAACTCGGCCAACTCATCGGCCCGCTCGGCCAGCACCTCGGCTTCGGCATCACCGACGTTGACGATGACGGGAATGAGCAGACCCTGGCGCGCAACGCCGCCGTTCGCCAGCGCCTTTTTCAAACGCTCATAGACGAGACGCTCGTGAGCGGCGTGCTGGTCGACGATCACGACCGAATTGCGGGTCTGGGCAACGATGTAGGTCTCGTGCAGTTGGGCCCGAGCCGCTCCCAACGGGCGATCGAGGATTTCTTCGGGGATGGCGGCTGCGTCCGGCGCGCTGTCGGCGCTCGGCCGATCGATATCGGCGAAGGGTGCCTGCATGGCCTCAGCGAACCCTGCCTGGTGGCGGGATGGGCGCGCGGGCGCATATTGGCGCGGCGCACCGGCCCAGCCGCCGTGCGTGGTGGCAAAGCCTGCGGCCTGCGGCGCATGCGATGTCGCGGTGGGGCTGGCCCCGGCCAAGCTGCCGCCGGGCTGGTGCGCGGCTGAGACCGAAGCGACGAGCGTCTCGATGGTAGCGGCTCCGCCTTGCGCGGATGCTCGATGGCCGGCGGCCTCGAGCGCGGACCGCACGCCGCCGATGATCAGCGAGCGCACGGCGCCAGAATCGCGAAAGCGGACTTCGGCCTTGGTGGGATGCACGTTGACATCGACGGAACGTGGGTCGAGCGTGACGAACAGCGCCAGCAGGGGAAAGCGGCCCTTGGGGATCAGGTCGCCATAGGCCGCGCGGACGGCGCCCACCAGCAGGCGGTCCTTCACGGGGCGGCCATTGACGAACAGGTACTGTTGGGACTGGTCGCCGCGATGCAGGGTCGGCAAGCCGGCGAACCCCTCGAGGCGGATGCCGTCGCGCTCGCCCGATATCGCCAGCGCGTCGTCCATGAACTCGCGGCCCATGATGCGGCCGAGACGCGCCAGCAGGCCGTCGGGCGTATCGCTGGTGGCGGGAAGCTTGAGGCTGGCACGCTCGCCGGTCACAACCGTGAATCCGATCGAGGGATTGGCCATGGCGATGCGGCGCACGATTTCCAGGGTGGCCATGTTTTCTGCGCGCTCGGACTTCAGGAACTTCAGGCGCGCGGGCGTCGCAGAGAAGAGATCGCGCACTTCAACGCGCGTACCGGTGTTGGCGGCCGCCGGACCTATCCCGCTCTTCCTGCCGCGATCGATGACGATACCGAAGGCCTCCGGTGCGCCGCGCTGACGCGAGGCGATCTCCAGGCGTGCGATGGAACCGATCGAGGGCAGCGCCTCGCCGCGGAAGCCCAGCGTGCGGATGTCGAAAAGATCTTCCTCCGACAGCTTGGAGGTGGCGTGCCGCTCGACGGCGAGTGCCAGGTCGTCCGGGCTCATGCCGTCGCCATCGTCGGTCACGCGAACGAGCGAAAGCCCGCCACCAGCCATGACGATCTCGATCTCGCCGGCGCCGGCATCGATGGCGTTCTCGACGAGTTCCTTGACGACGCTCGCTGGCCGTTCGATCACCTCGCCGGCAGCGATGCGATTGATTGTCTCCGGCGACAGTTGGCGGATGGGCATCAGCCGATCCCTCCAGATCGTTGGCGTCGGTCACATGTCGCTACGCGTGACCACATCGAGGTTGCTAATGCGGCCTTGCAGGCGCGCGCCGCTGCGCGGTCTTATGTCTTTGCTCCAAGATGCTTGCGGGTAAGCACCTTGGCCAACTCGACTGCGGGCTGGTCGAAGGGGTCGATGCCCATCATGCGGCCAGCCAGTATTGTCTCGATCATCAGGTGCATCAGCAGCGCACCGATGGAGCGCTCATCGAGCGTTTCCAGGTCGAATGTGCGCACTGGGCGGCGCGCTTCGGCCAGCGCTTCCGTAATGGCCTGCGCCTGGGCTGCAACCACATCGCCGACGTGACGGCCCGCCATGAAGCCGGCGCCGGCCGCCTTGGCGAGCTTCGCGTCGATCTTGGGGCCCGTGCCCTTGGTGGCAATCCGGATCACGGTGATGTAGTGCTCGCGCGGGCCGTCCATGAAGAGCTGCAGCTGGCTGTGCTGATCGAGCGGGCCCAGGCACGGAATCGGACTGGTGCCGTCGCCGTTCTTGCCAAGGCTTTCGGCCCATAGCTGCACGAACCAATCGGCCAAGCGGGCGAGACGATCGGCATAAGGCATCATGACGACGTTCTTGATGCCCTTTTCCCTGGCGAGCGCGACAGCAACGGCCGCGCCCAGGGCCGGAGCGAAGTGCTTGGGCTCCCTGGCCGCCATCATCTCATCGACCACCTCGCGGGCGCCGGCGCGGATTGCACGCGCATCGAGGCCGCGCGCCATCGCAGGCATGAGGCCGACGTTGGTCAGACAGGAGAAGCGACCTCCG
>CAZDNY010000336.1:0-4360 GCA_964506885.1 uncultured Hyphomicrobiaceae bacterium
CCGCCTGCATGTCGGCCGTGCCGAGCCCGCTCGTTTCCAGCGCATAGACGCGCACCACCTGCTCCGCCGTCAGGCCGAGCGCAAGGGCCTCGCGGGCATAACGCTCCTTGAACACGCTTTCTGGCACCCGATCGGGTACGAAACCGTAATGCTTGCGCGCACTGTCCAGAAAATCCGACACCGAAGGCAGCTCGGCACGCGGGCGCTCCGGCTTCTTCTCCTTGCGTTGTTCGCGAAACAGCCACCAGCGCCGGGCCAGGGATTTCGACAGCGAAGGACCCGCGTATTTGGGCGGTGGATCCTGCACGTAGTCGCTATCGGAAAGGGCAACGTTGCGCCGCTTCTTGGCGCGACGCTGTGCCCGCTTCTTGTCCACGTGGCTCCAGTACGCATCGAGCGCGGCATCATGAAAAATCTGCGCGCCGATGTAGTCGTCGAAGGCCTTGCGCTCCGAGGAACTCAGCGTCGCGCGAAACGCCTCACGCTCCGACTCTGCAACTGCCCCTCCCGCGCCAGCAAGGGCAAGGCAAATAGCCGCCATCAGCACCAGCATGGAACGTGACAGCCGGCCCAGCGGAAAAAGCACATCCGCTCCGTGCGATCGTCTCTTCTGCGCCGAATCGAGTTGCATTGGCCTGTGCCGCATCACCTGTTCCGCTCCCTCGGGGATTGGCCGCTGGTGGTTTGCCGGATGCCGGTCGACGACCTGTCCGGCCGCGCAGGATGTGCCCGCATCTGGTTGCTCTTGTACCCTGGCCGACCTTATGCCTGCCGGGTCGCACGAAATTAGGGCGAAACGCGTGACATCCCCGGGACATACTAGACTCGCACCCGGTCTGTAAAATAACCCCGTTGGCGATCGCCTTGATGGCGACCGTGACGCCACGAACAGATCGGGCTAGTAACCTGTTGCCATGCAACCCACGCAGACCATGACCGACCCGCTGTTGAACGCCGCCGGATTCCGCCGGCACGTGGCCCGCCGCCTCGCCGCGGCTCCCTCGCCCCTCATCCTGCGCGCACCCGCCCCAGCACCGACGCCGCGCCCCAGTGATTTCGACCTCAACCCGGGCCTCGAACGCGAAGTCGAGCGCCCGGATCAGCCAAAGCCCGCTGCCGTTCTCGTGCCCGTCATAGCGCGCGATCCGTTGACCGTTCTGTTCACCCTTCGCACGCAGCACCTTCCCAGCCACGCCGGGCAGGTCTCGTTTCCGGGCGGCAAGATCGACGACGTCGACGAAAGCGCCATCGCAACTGCTCTGCGCGAGGCCCATGAGGAAGTCGCCCTGACCAGCGACCAGATCGAACCACTCGGCTTCCTCGACACCTACCGCACCTCGACCGGCTATTCCGTCGCTCCCCTCGTGGCGCTGGTCAGCCCCGACCACACGGCCACGCCCAACCCCCACGAGGTCGCCGACATCTTCGAAGTGCCGCTGGCTTTCCTGATGAACCCCGACAACATTTCGCTCAATGCCCGCATCTGGCTAGGGCGCGAACGCCAGTTCTATGCCTTCACCTATGAAACGCGCTACATCTGGGGCGGGACCGCGGGAATCTTGAACAACATGCGCGATAGATTGTTTGCGCCATCGGCGTGAGCCGGCAGTTGTCCGCACCCGGGCACGCAGAGCGCGCCCCTCCTCCTAGCCGCACCGACCGCCACGCCTGCCATCCCGTGCTATCATCGCTCCGTAAATACCTCCCTCGATGATGAACAAGCCTGACGACATGTCCCCGCATCCCCATCCCCTGCTGGCCGCCGCCGAATGGCTGTCGGCGCGACCGACACGCCAGGTTTTCGAGGTGCTCGAAAGCGCGGGCTTCAATGTGCGCGCGGTCGGCGGCACCGTGCGCAACACGCTGCTCGGCGAGCCCGTCAACGATATCGATCTTGCTGTCGATGCCGCACCGCAGGATGTGATGGCCGCCGCGCAGCGCGCCGGCTTGAAGGTCGTGCCCACCGGCATTGCGCACGGCACCGTCACCATCGTCGTCGCCGGCACACCCTTCGAGGTCACGACGCTGCGCAAGGATGTCTCCACCGCTGGCCGTCGCGCGACGGTCGCCTACACCACCGACTGGAAGGCCGACGCTGAGCGGCGCGACTTCACCATCAACGCCATTTACTGCGACCGCCATGGCGTCCTTCTCGATCCCGTCGGCGGCCTGGCCGACATCGATGCACGCCGCGTCCGTTTCATCGGCGATGCGCACGCACGCATCCGCGAGGATTACCTGCGCATTCTGCGCTTCTTCCGGTTTTCCGCCCAGTATGCCGGCGGCACTCTGGACCCCGCCGGCCTCACCGCCTGCGTCGAGGAACGCGCCGGCCTTGCCCGACTGTCGGCGGAGCGCATTCATCATGAGCTGATGCGCCTGCTGGCCGCCCCTGACGCGCGCACCGTGATCGAGCAGATGGCCGCGCTCGGCTTCATGTCCGATCTGATAGGCACCCCGGGCGACGTCGCGGCCTTTGCAGATTTCATTACCCATGAGGAAGCGATCTTCGGCGCCCCCGACCCACTCTTGCGCTTTGCCGCGCTGGCCGTTGCGAGCCCCGCCGACGTCGCACGCTTGAAGCAGCGCCTGCGGCTGTCGAACGCGGAGGCTGCGCGCCTCGCCGCCGCCATCGAAGTCGCCAATGCGCTTCAAGACGGGATCAGTGAAGAACGCATACGTCGCCTCATCTATCGCCGCGGCAACCGAGCCGCCGCAGACGGTCTTGCCTTATCGTGGGCACACGCCAGCAGGACCGGAACAGCGACATCGACGAAACCGGCGACGCTTGACGACAAGCGCGCTATGGCGGAACTGGCCCTGACCTGGACACCGCCACCATTGCCGATCGCCGGCCGCGATCTCGTCGCCCGAGGCATCGAGCCGGGCCCGCGCATCAGTGCCATCATGGATGCTTTCGAGGCCTGGTGGCTCGAGAACGACTTCCCCGACGATCCCGAAATGATCGCCGAAGCTCTGGCGCGCCTCGTCGCGGTTACCAAACCGTAAACGCGCGCTTCAATTCCGCCGCGTCCTCGTTTACTTTGCCGGCTCGACGCGAGGGGCGCGGCAAGGCGCCCGTGTCCGTCGCCGGTGGCGTATCGTTGGGGGAGTCGTATCACCGTGTCTGAGCACACATCGTCCAGGAGCGGGCATTCGCATACCGTGGCGGCCGCAGCCTGTTCCGCCGAACAACTCGCAGCAGAGCATCGCCGCGCCCGCCAGTTCACCGAAGTTGCGTTCGCCCTTGCCGCGCTGGCCGCATTGGCCTTCGCCGCGATCATCCATCACACGAGCTTTGCCACGATACTGACCGAAGAAGCCCGCCGCGTCGTCACCTGGAGTTTTGTCGGCTTGGCCGCTCTCGACACCGCGCTCTTGCTGATCTGGCAACGGCTCATGAGCCGGATCGCCGGCAGCGATCGGCACTCGTGTGATGATTGAGAAGTTCGCAGACATCTGCGGCTTGGTCGCGAGCGAACTTCTCAATCTGAATCACACGGGCAACTCCGCGAGTCGAGTGTCCCTCATGTCTGCGAAGTTCGCTCGGCTGGTTGCCGCGGAGTGAAGGCGGACTTCGCGAGACGGGACGCGAGCCCGCAGCAGCGTTGCGTCCTTCCCCCTTAAAAAAATCCACTCAAGTTCGAACCGATCCGTTGCGCCCCGCGACGAACAGGTTGCAGGGGCCACACGTACCCCCTCCTGCAGTCAGCACGAGACGATACTGGGCGTGAATGGGCCCGTTCGAGCATAAGGCCGCCGTTGGCGGGTCCATTCACCGAAGGAAAGGAGGTTCACCGCAAAACGGTGGTCGACGTTGACGATCTGGTGCGAGCCACACGCTGCCCATCCCTCGGCCGGCTCGCCTGATCGGAGACCCTCGAAGGAGCGGCCTCCTCCCCCGCTCCGCTGCCGCCCCGAGGCCGCACGCGTTTCCCCCGGACGCCCGCGGCTCCCTATCCGGGATGCCGGCTGCGCCCGCGCCTCTGGCGCGGGCGCTTTTTTGCCAGACTGAAGGCCCGCCATCGGGCGGAAAAGAAAAAAGGCACCGCTTCACGCGATGCCTTCCTTCAACGCCATGACCGTTAGCGATGCCAGCGGCGTGTATCTCCGAGAACCCTCCGATCCACTGTGAAACGAAACTCGACGTTTCCCCAAATCAAGCGGACCTGCTGGGATTGTTAGACCGCAAAATCCTGCAACTTGGCGCCCTTTGCGAGCTTTGCGACCAGCCAGTTCGGCTTGCGTCCGCGGCCTGTCCAGGTTTCCGACCGGTTATCTGGATTGACGAATTTCGCAGCCTTCCCGCCCGCGCGACCGCGGCCTGCGCGCGCCACCGGATACAGATCGGCAATCGTAA
>CAZDNY010000337.1:0-4330 GCA_964506885.1 uncultured Hyphomicrobiaceae bacterium
ACAGACGAGATAGGCCCTGACATGGCCCTGGAAGGCCCGTGACGCGATTCCAGTCCGGGTGCCGGATCAGTTCAGCGCCAGCCACTCACGCGCACGCCGCTGGGCCGCGGAGATTTCCCGTCGGGTCATCTCGCGCGAAATCTCCGCGCGATACCGTTTGGCGTCGTCGTTGCCCCGCAACGCCGCCAGATTGAACCACTTGTGGGCCTCGACCAGATCGTAGTCCACGTCCCGGCCGGTGCAGTACATCAAGCCAAGCTCATAGAGCGCATCCGCGCCCCCGCCATGCACCGGGGCCTGTCCCACATCACGCGCGGCAAACTCGATACGTGCCATCACGCCACTCCCTCTTTCCTCTTGTCACTGACGCCCACCCGCTTGCGGCTCTTAGGATCAGCCCTGGCGTCGGGCCGCCGCTCACACGCAAAGGTGCGCCAAACACACCGACGAGCATCGCAACAGCTCCATGCCGTTTGGTTAACAAGACGGACTTTTGTAGCCTTTTCAGATATTTAATTGTTTCCGATCCGTTGTGACATCGGCTCAGTTTGGGGCATCCGAGTCGCAACGGCGCATACCGCAAGAAATCCACAACACTTGCGCTAACCCGTTGCTAACCGGCCCGGTGGAATTCCCTCACGGAGGCCCCCGGCAGCGCCGTGGGGGGCGGCAATTGGCACGCCACGCGACGGCAGGCCCGGTGGCGCCGCCGCGGCGAAGGAATGTCGCACTTGCCACATTCAGGTTCGGTTCATGGCGTATTTGCCATAGTTAACACCGTCGAAGTGGCCGCTCGCATCTGCCGGAGCGGCCGCGACCGGCGGGCCCGCGCGGATCTGGGGCCGTCCGTAGTGCCTGGGGTATGAGGCAAAGAGGGATAAGCCGTGACTATACGGATTTTCATCGTGGCAGGACTTGCCCTGTCGAGCGCCGCCTGTGCCAACCAGGGGCCGATGCAGCCGATGGGGCTGGGCTTCCATGGCCAGATCAACAACGCCTACGGTGCGCCCGCTCCGGCGGGTGAAACAGCGCGCGCCAAAGCCGCCCTGCCGGACATGAAGCAGACGATCGGCGGCAAGGTGCTCTCCGCCATCGCTCTGGAGCGCGTCACCGGCCGCAAGCCCGACCCGCGCCGGTTCAATGAGCTGCATTGAGCGCGCGGCGAACGCGCCCGCATAACGATACAGGTCCACATACCGGACACAATGATAAGGCCGTCAACACATTGAGCACGATCGCAGAGAGCACCGCTCGTGCATCACGCTACCGGACGACGACGTATTTCCAATCTGACGTCCGGTAGCCGTCGGGTTTCCACAGATGCCGCCATGGCGCTTTCACGAGCTTTGCATCCGATCTTTCGGTGGGAGCTCCCGGGAAATCGGAGAAGATCTCGTCCGTGTCGCGCCGCCGCGCGCTCGCCTCCCACACGAAGACCTGAGCGGTACCCTGAGGCGCCGGCCGCTGCGGCGTGAAGGCGCGCGGGCCCGTCAGCACGATCCGCGCCTCGGGGAAATACGGCCTCAGGTTCCCACCAAGTTCGTCGTCAGCAACCACAAGCGTACCACGCCCGTCGAACCCATCAGCCCGCAGCGTTTCCGCCAGCGTTGCATAGGGAATCCCCCAGCGGCACTTCTTGCATACCGGATCAAGTACGAACATGTTGGCGAGCCGCGCCACCAGCGCGATCACTGCGATCGCAAGCGCCACCTGAACCAGAACCGGCCGCCGCAACGGCGCTTTCCCAGACCTCTGCGCCACCGAAATCAGCCAGATGACGCTCGTCACATAAAGCGGCATCAAGACATGCATCGCATACCCGCCGATCCCGAACACCAGGCCGCCGAACACCGACAGCGCAATTCCTGAAAGCATCGTCGTCAGCACCAGCCGCGCCAGATCCGCCGGGGCATCCTGGAAAGCGCTTTTCCGCACCGCGACGAGATCCGCCCACGCACGCTGCAACCAACCGGGAAACACCGCCGGCACGATGACGATCAGCGGCGCCAGGTACATGAATGGCCCGCGCAAAGCATCCTTCACGCCGATCGCCATGTCGCGCAGATGCCCGTGTGCGCTCTGCCGGAAGAAGTGGTCGAAATGCGCCGGATCGCTGATGACCCACATGATGAAAGGAGACGCGATGGTGAGCGCGATGGCTGCGGACACCGCCAACATCGGCTGCACCACTGCGCGCCGGATGGACGGCTGCAACACAACCGCGATCCACAAACACATCTGATAGACGGTGTAGTTCGGCTCCGTGAGGAGCCCCAGCCCGCTGATCACACCGAACATGACGTAGTCCAGCGCGCGCCCATGATCGTGGAGCCGCAGCAAGGCCCACAGAGTCGCCGTCACAGCGACCATGGCGAGAACCTCGTGCGTGAAGCCTTCGTGATAGCGCCATGCGATCTGGTAGATCAGCGCCAGGCTCTCCACCGTCAGCAGCGCCCAGATGCGATCGCGCAGGATTCGGTAGGCGGCGAGGTAGAGAAACACCACCGTCGCCGTCAGCGCGGCGTACTTGATGGCGAGGAAGGACAGAACGCCAGTCCCCAACGCCTTTTGGACGTAGAAGAGCACCCAGTCGTAGAGCGGCGGCTGGCGCGGGTTGTAGCCGGCACGCAGCTCCTGCGCCAGGATCTGGTCGAGCGTGTCGTCCTCGCCGAGCGTCGAGGAGGCCAGTAGGCGGAAACCCATGTGCAGTGCCACATAGAGCAGCACACCTGCCAGTGCGATCACCAGCCCGCGGGCGCGGTCGCGCGCATCGAGCCCTGCGGCCCTCGCCCCGCCGTGCACTTGCCCCCCCGCTGCGCTCACGGCAGCAGCACCGTCGAGCCCGTCGTCTTGCGCCCTTCCAGATCGCGGTGCGCCTGCGCTGCCTCGGCCAGCGAAGAGGCGGGGTTCACCGAGATCTACACGATCCCCTTGCCGACCATGTCGAACAGCTCGTTCGCCGTCGCCACCAGATCCTCGCGCTTTGCGGTATAGGTGAACAGTGTCGGCCGTGTCGCATAGAGCGAACCCTTCGCCGCCAGCAGACCCAGATCGAAGTTCTCGATCTTGCCCGACGCATTGCCGAACGTGACCCACATGCCGAACGGCTTCAGGCAGTCCAGAGAGCCCGGATAGGTGTCCTTGCCGATGCCGTCATAGACCACGTCACAGCCCTTGCCGCCGGTGATCTCCTTCACCCGCTCGACGAAGTTCTCCTCGCGGTAATTGATGACGTGCGTCGCCCCGGCCGCCTTCGCCAGCGCCACCTTCTCCGCCGAGCCCGCCGTCCCGATGACCGTCGCGCCCAGGTGCTTGGCCCACTGGCAGGCAATGAGCCCGACGCCGCCGGCCGCCGCATGGAAGAGCATCACCGTCTCCGGCCCCACCTTGAACGTCCGCCGCAACAGGTACTGCGCGGTCATGCCCTGCAGCATCATCGCCGCCGCCGTCTTGTCGTCGACGCTATCGGGCAGCTTCACGACGCGTTCAGCAGGGATGAGCCGCTCTTCCGCGTAAGCGCCGATCGGATTGGCATAGGCCACCCGGTCGCCCGCTTGGAGCCCGCTCACCCCGGTGCCGACCTCGACCACCTCGCCTGCCGCTTCCATGCCGATCACGCCAGGCAGCGACGGAACCGGATAGAGCCCGGTCCGGTGATACGTGTCGATGTAGTTGAGTCCCACCGCGGTGTGCCGGATCCGCACCTCCCCCTGGCCCGGCTGGCCGACCGCCACGTCCTCGAATTTCAAAACGTCCGGACCGCCGTATTCGTGGATGCGGATTGCGCGAGCCATACCCTGTCACTCCTTGCAACTGTCACGGGTTGTATCTGTCACCAGGTCGCAGCTGTCACCGGCTCCAACGTCGGATGGCCAAAACAGGCCACCGGCGGGGCGGACTTTCCACACCTTGCATCGCCATATCTGGTCCTGCCTTGACCCTGCCATGACCGCCTTCTATGGGCTCTTGCGGCGGACCACAAGGGGCGGTTGCATGACATTTCAGCGAGAAATCGCGCATCAGGCGCGCAGGACCGGGGTTGCCGCCGCGCTGGCATTGACCGGCTTGCTTGCTGCATGTGCCGCCAACGATGGACCCCAGATCGGCCACGGCAAGGGCATGTCCTGCCTCGACGACAGCGCCCACTGCATCGCCCAGCGCAAAACGGCTCTCCGCCATATCGTCACGCGTTCCGACCGGCATTGGGTGCGCGATCGCGCGACCGTGGATGCCTACGCATCCGGTGTCCGGCTCTTTGCCTTCAAGACGAAGAAGAAGGAACTGACGTGCGATGAACTCAGCATGGGCCGCCGTGAAGCCGATGCCGCTG
>CAZDNY010000338.1:0-4317 GCA_964506885.1 uncultured Hyphomicrobiaceae bacterium
GGTCGATTGCCACCTGCTGTTCACGATCTCGGAGGAAACCGGCACGGGTGCCAGTCACGTTCTGCACGGTGACGTCGCCGAGATGGTTTCGATCGACAACGGCACGCTGGCGCCCGGCCAGAACACGACGGAATTCGGCGCCACCATCTGCATGAAGGACGAATCGGGCCCGTTCGACTGGCACCTGAGCAACGGACTGTGCGAACTCGCACGCGAGTTCTCGATCCCGCATGCACGCGACGTCTTCAAGTACTACCGCAGCGACAGCGCGTCGGCCCTGGAAGCCGGAAACGACATCCGCACCGCGCTCATCTGCTTCGGTCTGGATGCCTCGCACGGCTATGAGCGGGTACACATGGACAGCCTGGAAGCGGTGGCCAACCTGGTAGCCGTCTACATGCAAAGCCCGCCGGTGCTGGCGCGCCAGCAGGTCGGGGCGACGCCGGTTGCCGGCGAGTAACCACATCCGCCGTGATTTGCAGCGGATTGCTGTTTTCCCGAAGCAAAACGGCTCCGGGGCAGGCTGCGGTCGCAACCGGTCAGGGCGCTACCCTTGAAAGTGTCCACAACCTCGGCAATCTGAGGGGGTGCGGCGCTGCAGGCCTCGTAATTTCGGCTCACTGTGGAAATAATGGGGGATGTCGCACGCGCGACGTAGATCCTTTCCGCCGCAGGCGGATTGGCGCCGCCGGCACGCTCCCCCACCCGGCCACCCATGGCAGCATACTCGGGGTGGTCGGAAGGGGGGGGCGGGATGGTTCCAGCCAAACCTGAAATACTATAGCCTTCTTGCGAGTGGGAGAGATGACATGATGCGGACTGTCAGCCGTGTGGGTGCGGCGGTGCTGGTGACTGCCGCCGGCCTGTTAGCTGTCAGCGCGGATGCGCGCGCCGCAAATCCGTTCAAGTCGCTGGCGGGGACGTGGTCGGGCCAGGGCAAGGTGCGGCTCGAAGGCGGCAAGACCGAAACAATCCGCTGCCGGGCCTATTACACCCTGAGTGACGATGCCGCGCGGCTCGGTATGGCGATCCGCTGCGCCAGTGCCGCCAACAAGATCGAGATGCGCGCCAGCCTGAACTATGCCAACGGCGCGCTGAGCGGGAACTGGGAAGAGCGCACCTACAATGCCTCGGGCAAGGTTTCGGGGAGCGCCTCCGACAGTCGCATGTCGCTGCAGATCCAGGGCGGCGGACTCGAGGGGCGCATGTCGGTCAGACTTGGCGGCGCGTCGCATTCGGTGAGCATTTCGACGCAGGGCTCGGCGTTCCAGGGCCTCGATCTGTCGTTGTCACGCGGCTGAGCCTATCTGATGGCGGCTTTGTTCGATCCTGCGGCTATAGCCTTTCAGGTTTTGCTGGAACCATCCCGCCCCCCCCTTCCGACCACCCCAAGTATGCTGCCATGTGGGGTCGGGAGGGGGAGCGTGCCGGCGGCGCCAATCCGCCTGGGGCGGAAATGAACTAGGCGCGATGCCCTGCCGATGCACGGGCGCCACAGGGCACGGGAATACATTCGAGAACCGGCCCTGGGCACGGCTTCTTCACGATTTGTGATACCTTTCGCCCGAATGATGGCGGAAAGGCCATCGCATACCGGCATGGGAGCGCCCGCAACGAGTCGGCAAGGAACACTTGCGCGAACGCAGCGCCGCCGGACAACGGAGACGAACATGACTTTGCGACTTCTCGCAGCCACCGCCCTTGTTGCCGCCCTTGTGAACCTGGAGGTGTCCTCCGCGCACGCCGGCGGCCGCTTTCAGCGCGACATCGGCTACAACGGCATCCGTGAGGGCTACGTGGTCGCCCGTTCGCGGCACGGCAACGGCTCGGTGTCCGGGCCGGTGCGCATGACGGACCTCGGCCCGCAGGTGCGGCTGCCGGGCGGCACCTGGGAATACTGCCGCCGTTCGTGCTCGGAGACGTTGCGCGTGGAGACCGTCGATATCTGGGAAGGCCGCTCGGACGGCCAAGTTGGTCTGGCGCAGGAATGCGGTATCTTCGGGTGCCTCGGCATCAATTTCGGCTGGTGATGTACGGTCCTGGCGGCGGCGTCCGGCTGCCCCGTGTCTGAAAGCACGACGACCGTTTCACACGTATAGAATTTTGCAGGGCGCCGGCCTCCGGCGCCTTTGCCGTATTCGGCTCTCGTGCCGGGTCGTCCTCGAGTTGCAGAACCCTCAGGCTTGCAGAAACGGATTGGTGCGCCGTTCCATCTCGAACGTGCTGCCGGGACCATGGCCACAGATAAAGGCCCACTGATCGCCGAGCGGCAGAAGCTTGGTCTTGATCGCCTTGATCAGCGCGTCGTGGTCACCGTAGGGAAAATCGGTACGGCCGATAGACCCGCGGAACAGCACGTCACCGACGATAGCGAACTTCTGCGCATCGTTGAGCAGGACGACGGAGCCCGGCGAATGCCCCGGGCAATGACGAATGCCGAACACGAAGCGGCCGATGGTGACCTGATCGCCCTCGTCGAGCCAGCGATCGGGCGTGACGTTGCGGGCGGGAATGCCGTAGGCCTCGCCCTGCTTGTCGAGATTGTCGAGCAGAAACTTGTCGGCGATGTGCGGGCCTTCGATTGCGACGCCGAGTTTTTCTTTGAGCTCCTTTGCCCCGCCGGCGTGGTCGATGTGGCCGTGAGTGAGGATGATCTTTTCGATATCGATCTTGACCTGATCGAGCGCCATCGCGATGCGGTCGAGATCTCCGCCGGGATCGATGACGGCGCCCTTCTTGGTTTCGTCATCCCAGACGAGCGCGCAGTTCTGCTGGAAGGGGGTCACCTGGATGATGGCGGCCCTTAGGCCCTCGGGCGGCTTGGACGTTGCGGTCATGGACAGCCTTCTCGTCTGATTATTTCGTGCGGAGCCCGGTATTGCGTGCCTTTACGCGGCCGAGGTGGTACGCCGCAGGCCCGGGTTCGTTCGTGGGGGCTCATAGCGGATTTTGCCGCAATGTGACAGGGGCGGCGCCAGCGCAAAGTCTGCATGCCCGCCGAAAGGGTCTTATCAGAACACCTGCCCCGCCCTAGATAAGCGGCCATGACACAGGAAGATGCACCCAGTCCGCTCATGCTTTTCCGCCCGCTGGCGCTGCTGGTGAGCGCGGTGACCACGGCAGCCGTCGTGTTGTGGCTGGCGATGCCGGCCGCCGATACGCGCAAGGCGCGGCTGGGGCAGGTCGAAAGCTGGACCTACCAGTTGCAGAACCTGGCGCCATCGCGCGCGGCCATCGCCAACAGCGACAGCGACATGCTGGTGATCGACTATGCGATCGACCGGGGCGAAGGCCTGAAGCCGCTGGGGCGCAAGTTCGTGGAGCGGCTCAAGCGCAAGCCGGACGGGAACAAGCGGCTCGTCATCGCCTATTTCTCGGTGGGCGAGGCGGAAGAGTACCGCCCCTACTGGCAGGCCGCGTGGCGGGAGGCGCCGCCTGACTGGATCATCGCGGAAAACTGCCGCTGGCCGAAAAACCATCTGGTGCGGTTCTGGGATGACGGCTGGCGTGACATCATCTTTTCGGGCGCCGATTCCTATCTCAAGGCGATCCAGGATGCCGGCTTCGATGGCGTCTATCTCGACCGCGTCGACGTCTACGCCGACATCGCGGACCGGCATCCGGAGGCCCGCGCGCGCATGGTAGCGTTCGTGAAGGACCTGGCACAAAGAGCCCGCCAGCGCGATCCGGGCTTTCTCATCATCGTGCAGAATGCCGAGGAACTGCTGGCTGACGAGGCCTATCGCGCGACGATCGACGCGGTCGCCAAGGAGGACCTGCTCTACGGCGTCACCGGCACGGGCAAGCGGAACCCGGATGCGATGGTCAAGGGATCGGTCGAAATGCTCGATCTCCTCAGGGCCGAGGACAAGCCGATCTTCGCCGTGGAGTACCTGCAGAGCGCTGATGCGATCGCGTCGGCGGGCAAAGAACTCCGGGCAAAGGGCTATGTCGGCGTATTCCCGACGCGCGCGCTCGACGGCGCGGACCCGGTTGCCTCCCGCGAGGCTGCAGCTGGCGACGCGGCTGCGGTGACGCCATCTAAAGCCGAGACGGGCACACCGGAATACGCGCAGGACGAGTGCGACGGGGTATGGAAGCGCGGTGCGTTGAAACCCCGCGACGCACGGACAGTCCCGAAAAATGCCGCGCCGGATTTGCCAGGAGCTTCCTCAGCGGTACAGTGATCCCGGGCTGAGGGGCAAGCATGGCTTCATCACAAAGGACAGCCGTTGTGCTTGGCGCCTACGGGCTGATCGGGGCGGCGTGCGTGCGGGCGCTGCGGCAAGCGGGCTTTCATGTCATTGGCGTCGGCAG
>CAZDNY010000339.1:0-4312 GCA_964506885.1 uncultured Hyphomicrobiaceae bacterium
GACCTCGACCGTCGGGTTGCCGCGGCTGTCGAGAATCTCGCGGCCGATGATGTCGATGATGGCGGTCATGGGGTTGTCCTTCGTTTCTGGCGTCTTGTCGCGTCAACTCGCGGCAACGGGCGGGCGGGTGGATCGGGACACGGGCAGCGGATCTGCCCGGCCTCACCTCAGGGCCCGGACATGTCCCCGGGCTCGTCTCACGCGCCGCCTTGTAATCCCGTTTGCGCCCCCCGCAAAGCCCCGAAAGGATGAGATCGGTCCCACCCTTTGGGAAATGACCACGAGCACGGACTTCATTGCCGACCCAGCAGCCGCAGCGTGGCTGGGTCCGCCCCCCCGCACATCCGCTCCAGCGCCTTCGCGTAAACGCAGCCGGGCTCCGCGGCCTGGGCGAACAGCGTCATGGACGAGCGGAATTTGAGGTCATCGGGCGTCCCGAAGATCTGCCTGAGCGGCGTCCCCGCGTGCCCCAGCGCAAGCCGCGTCGTCTCTTCCAGCCGCGGCCCCAGCACCGGATGCGCCAGGTAGGATTGTGCTTCCTCCAGCGACGCGATCCCGAAATACTGCGCCGTGGCCGAAAAACCGAGCCCCTTCATCTGCGGAAAAATGAACCACATCCAGTGGCTTTGCTTGCGCCCCGCCGCCAGTTCCGCGCACGCCTGCTCAAACGCGCCCTCCTGTGCCGTCACGAAACGTTCAAGGTCGTAGCGGTCGGGCGTTGACATGGGGACCTCCCCTGGGCATGTGACAACGAGCATCATCGAAGCGCCAAACGGCACCTACAAGCGACGAGACCGGATCGTAACAAATGCCCCCTACCTCCGCCCTCGTCCTGTTCTCCGGCGGCCAGGATTCCACCGTCTGCCTGGCCGAGGCGCTCGAGACGTATGACCACGTCGAGACCATCGGCTTCTCTTACGGCCAGCGCCACGACATCGAGCTCGAAACGCGCCTCGATCTGCTGGCCCGCCTGCGCGCGGCATTTCCCGCCTGGGACCGCCGCCTCGGCCCCGACCACCCGCTCGAACTGCCCACACTGGGTCGCATTTCCGAAACCAGCCTGACCCGCTCCGTCGCCATCGAAATGGCCGATAATGGCCTGCCAAACACGTTCGTGCCCGGCCGCAACCTGCTGTTCTTCACCTACGCCGCCGCCCTCGGATACCGCCGCGGCATCACCAAACTCGTGGGCGGCATGTGCGAGACCGATTATTCCGGCTACCCCGACTGCCGCAACGACACCCTGCAGACGCTCGCCCGCGCCATATCGCTCGGCATGGACAAGAACTTCGAGATCGTCACGCCCTTGATGTATGTCGACAAGGCTGGCACCTGGGCCATGGCGGAGACACTCGGCGGCCAGACGCTGATCGACATCATCGTCGAGGCGACCCACACCTGCTACCTGGGCGATCGCGCGCATCGCCACCCCTGGGGCTATGGCTGCGGCACCTGCCCGGCCTGCGAATTGCGCGCGAAAGGATGGGATAAATGGCAGACAGCGATACGATCCGAGCGGACCTGATGACCGCGCTCGACCACGCGTTGGCGGGCCGTTGGGACGCGGCGCATGCAATCGTCCAGCGTCACGAGGAGAGCGCCATCGCCAACTGGCTGCATGCCGTGCTGCACAAGATCGAAGGCGATGCGGGAAACGCCCGCTACTGGTATGCGAAGACCCACATGGACTACGAGCGCTTTGCCGATCCGAAGGTGGAACTGCGCGCCATCTATCACGAACTGACACACGAGAGTGATCACCCTCGCACCCAAGGACGGACATGACATCACACGCCCTCATCATCCGCTTCGACGACTACGGCACGCGCTTTGCCAAGGACGGAGCACCCGACCTCCAGCCGCTGGTCATGCTGGCCGATCACCTCGACGGCGTACTGACGGCCGACGGCCTTGGCGAGATGGACGGCTATGAGCTCGCTGACGACGGCAGCGTCGGCACGATCTATCTTTACGGTGCGGACGCACGCGCCATGTTTGACGCCGTCAAGGAACCGATCGAAGCCTCACCGATCACGCGCGGAGGCATGGCGTTCCTCTACTTCGGCGACGTCACCGACGACGCCACGAAGGTCGACGAAATCGAGATCCCAGGCTGATCACGTCTTGATCGAAAACGGCGTGAAGTCCGTGTCGCGGTCGTAGTAATCGACGCCCTCGGTCCGCTTCAGGAAGGCGACGATCTTGTAGGTAACCGGCGTGAAGACCACCTCCACCAGGGTCTTGAGGATGAACTGGGCCACCATCACCTGCGGCAGCGCCTCGTTGGGGATGATCCCGGAATTGTAGAAGGCCAGCGGGTAGAACAATGCGCTGTCGACCGCCTCGCCGAAGATTGTCGAGCCGATCGTGCGCGTCCACAGCCAGCGGCCCGCCGTCCAGATCTTCATCTTGGCCAGCACGTAGGAATTGACGAACTCGCCGCAGAAGTAGGCGATCATGGAGGCCCCAACGATCCGCCACGTATTGCCGAACGCGACCTCGTAAGCAGCCTGATGCTGCCAGAAATCAGCCGGCGGCAGCGCCACCACGATCGCCGCCATCAAACTCGCGAAAGCGAGCGCTCCGAAACCCGCCCAGATCACCTTGCGCGCCCGCGCGTATCCGTAGACCTCGGTCAGGATGTCGCCGAAGATGTAGGAAATCGGAAAGAACAAGACGCCCGCGCCGAACACGAAGGCTCCCACCACCGGCAGCTCGACCGTCGCGATCTTTGCCGGCCCGATCAGATTGGAGCACACGAGCACCGTCACGAACGCAGCCATAACGAGATCGTAGTAGCGGTATCTCTGGGCCGGAATTGCCGGCACCTCGCGATAGCCCGTACCGGCGACGGCGTGCTGGTGGGCCCCGGCGGCCATGCCCGCAGCCGTGGGAGGCATCGGGAACGGTTTGTCCTGCCCCAGCAGCAGGTTGGAGATCAGGAAGTCGAGCAGTTCCGCTTCATGGGCCGGGTCACTTTGCTCCAGAACCTCCTCGGCACACAACGCCTCGGCCACACGCGCCCCATCGCCCGAATCCTCGAGGCGGACGCGGTAGACCGCCTGCCCCGTCCAGCTGCGGTGCAGATAAAGGTAGGGCGCTTCGTAATAGATGAACCACTTGTCTTCCATCGCCTCGGGCTTGAGCCCGCCGCGAATCTTCTCCATCTCATCGGCAGAGAAAACCGCACGGTAGTCGAGCGGCTGCCCGGACAGGAACGGTAGGGTCTGCCAACTCTCTCTGGTGGCGGTCAAGGGTGGTTCCTCATCTCGATGACGGGCCGTGACTTGCCTTCAACTTCGGACTATAGGCAGGCAACACCTATAAAGGCACGACGCACTTCATGTACCACGTCAAGGAGATCTTCTACACGTTGCAGGGCGAAGGCCAGAACGCCGGTCGCCCCGCCATCTTCTGCCGCTTTGCCGGATGCAATCTGTGGTCCGGGCTCGAAGACGACCGCCCGACGGCCGAATGCCGCTTCTGCGATACCGAGTTCGTTGGCACCGACGGCCCAGGCGGCGGCAAGTTCAAGCGACCCGACGACCTGGTCGAAGCCATCGCCGCCGCAGCGGGCGACGACGCGGCACCCTCCCTTGTGGTCCTGACCGGTGGCGAGCCCATGTTGCAGGTCAATCTCCCGCTTGTCACCGCGCTCCACAACGAGGGCTTCGAAGTCGCCATCGAGACCAATGGCACCATCAAGGTGCCCCGCGCGATCGACTGGATCTGTGTGAGCCCGAAGGCCGGCACCAAGCTCGTGCAGCGCTCGGGCGACGAACTGAAGCTTGTCTACCCGCAGGACGGACTGGCACCGGAAGATTGCCTCGAACTCGACTTCCAGTACCGTTACTTGCAACCGATGGATGGCCCCGATCTGGCGGCCAACACCGCCGCGGCCGTCGCCTACTGCAAGGCCAACCCGGAGTGGCGCCTGTCGCTGCAGACCCACAAGCTGATCGGCATTCCCTGAAGCCGCGACAGCATCGGGCATCGCCCCGACATCCCCGAGAGCCCGCATCCCGCCCGCAACAGAAAAAAGGGGACCACAATCGTGGTCCCCTAAGAGTTATGACAGCGTTACAGACGGGAGTGTGTACTAGAACTTGATGCGTGCGCCAGCCGTGACGACATTCAGGTCGCCAAGATTGAGCTGAACATCATCGTCCGGGCTCGCATGCCGGTAGCCCAGATACATTTCCATCGCAGCGGCATCGATCTTCTGGACGATGCCGGCACCCCAGATATCGATACCGGCGCTGCGACCGAGATCGCCGCGGAAGTTGTCGATATCCGTCGTCTGCCACTCGCC
>CAZDNY010000340.1:0-4309 GCA_964506885.1 uncultured Hyphomicrobiaceae bacterium
AGCGGGCAAGCGCCGTCGAAATAGACCGTTGCTGTATCTCGATCAGTGTCCACGCGGTTCACCCAAAAAAAGCCGGATTAGGATCAGCCCAGCGTGCATTCACGCGATGTCCACCGGTACACCCGGACTTTGGCGAGCGGTCGCCGGAGCTAAGGTGCGATCGTGCTGCCATCCCATGCGATGAGCTGGCCGCTCCGTGAAGCTTCGAGAGCATCGATGACGGCAAGCAAGCGCTCGGCCGCGAAACCCGTTGTAAAGAGCCGGTCCGGGTCCACACCCGCCTGGAATGGACGCGACAGTGCGCTATCGACTGTTCCCGGGTGTAGTCCAACGCAGATCGCATCCTTACGCTGGCGGGCGAGCTCGATGCTGAAGGTCCGGATCAGCTGATTGAGTGCGGCCTTGGACGCGCGATAGCCATACCATCCTCCGAGGCGGTTATCCGAGATGCTGCCGACGCGAGCCGACAGGGCAGCGAACACGGCTTTCCCCGAGCGCGGCAATCTTGGAAGAACGGACTTTGCGACAAGCGCTGGTCCAACGGCATTGACGGCGAAGCTCTCGATCAGCGTGTCCTTGTCGAGGGCGCGCCAAGACTTCTCGGGTTGCATTCCACCCGGCCCATGCAATCGGCCCGTCGCAACGATGGCGAGGTCTATACGGTCCAGACCGGCAAACGCCGTCTCGATGCTTCGTTCATCGAGGATGTCGATTGGGCGCGGGTTGATCTTGTCGCTGTCATGCCGCTTTGGCGCACGTGAGCAGGCCAAAATGCTGTGCACATTCGCGCACGCCGCGAGTTGGTCAACAAGTGCCCCGCCGATGCCACCGCCCGCACCGATCACGACCGCGTGAACCGATTCGCCGAATGAGGTTAGTGACGTCATGATCTCTCCAAACGGGCAGAGCACGCCCCGGCTCCTAAACCCGCATAACTGCCCTGATCCTGAATGAGCCCAGCAACGTTTTATACGGTGAACGCAAACCTTGAGATCAGTGAGCACCAATGCCGTCTACCGATCGGATTCCTCGCTCGGCCTTCGTCCTCGGATGGCTCGGCGTCCTGCCGTTTGCCGCACTCACTCTCCTGGCGGTGACTGGAGGTGGTTTGCCCGACGCCGGCGCCATGAGTTGGCTCGTCCAGTACGGCCTGATCATCCTGTCGTTCATGGGCGGGGCCCAATGGGGACTGGCCATGCGGGCGGCCAACAGCGACGATGGCGTCGAAGGTCGGAAGCTCGCCATCAGTGTCCTCCCTGCCCTGGCCGCATTTGGCCTCTCGTTCCTGCCGGCGGGCGCGGCGCTACTCGGCTTGGCAGGCGCCTTCGTAGCCTTGCTCGGCTATGACGTCTCAGCAGCGCGGGCAGGCGCGGCACCGGCCTGGTATGCGGCTCTTCGCCTGCAGCTGACGGGCGCCGTCGTCGTCTGCTTGCTGATCGCTGCTGCATTCGGGCTTGGGTGATGCAACAGCGCGAAGAGAAAAGTGTCGTTTGGTTCAAGCGCGACCTTCGTGTCGTCGATCACGATGTGTTACTTCAGGCATCCAATCGAGGCGCGCTGATCCCGCTGCTCGTCATCGAGCCGGAGCTTTGGCAACAGCGCGATGCTTCGCATCGCCAGTACGCCTTCATGCGCGAATGCGCCTTGGAGCTCGACCGGGAGCTCCAGTGTCTCGGTACGCGCCTCGTGGTGCGCGTCGGTCGGGTGGTCGACGTGCTTGCAGATCTGAAGCTACGGTTCGGCTTGACATGCCTGTGGTCCCATGAGGAGACCGGGAACGCCTGGACCTACCGCCGCGACATCGACGTCGCGGCGTGGTGTCGGGCGAACGGCGTGACATGGCATGAGCAGCCGCAAAACGGCGTAGTGCGCCGATTGAAGAGCCGCAACGGCTGGGCCAAATGCTGGGATCAGAAGATGGCAAGACCTATCGCGCCCGAGCCGAGACGGATCGATCCTGTCGGCGATGTCGAACTTCGAGATCTCCCCGCTCCGGAAAGCATCGGCTTATCCTTCGACGGCTGCACTGAGCGTCAGCGTGGCGGCCGGCGGGCAGCAGTCGGGCTGCTCGATAGCTTCCTTAACGACCGCGGTCTGACCTACCGCCGGGCCATGTCGAGCCCGCTTCAAGGCGCCGAGTGCTGCTCGCGCCTCTCGCCTCACCTGGCCTGGGGCTCGCTCTCGATCCGCGAGATCGCACAGGCCACCTGGGCCCGGCAGCGTGCCTTGCGTGGTAATGCCGGTGAAGATGCACGCGCGTGGCGCGGTTCGCTGGTGTCGTTCTCGGGACGGTTGCACTGGCATTGCCACTTCATGCAGAAACTCGAGACGGAGCCCGAGCTCGAGACCACCGAGCTGCATCCGGCCGCACGCGGTCTGCGTCCGACACCCTGCAACGCGATGCTCCTCGAAGCCTGGGCACAGGGCCGAACCGGCTTTCCGTTCGTCGATGCCTGCATGCGCTCGCTGCACGCTACAGGCTGGATCAATTTCCGCATGCGCGCGATGCTTGTTTCCTTCGCGAGCTATAATCTATGGCTGCCTTGGCAGGAGACAGGACTTGTGCTGGCGCGTCTCTTCACGGACTACGAGCCGGGCATTCATTGGCCGCAGATGCAAATGCAGTCCGGCACAACCGGCATCAACACGATCCGCATCTATAATCCCATCAAGCAGGGTCACGATCAGGATCCCGATGGCGTCTTTGTGCGACGCTGGGTGCCGGAACTGGCCGAAGTGCCGGATGCGCACGTGCACGAACCTTGGCTCTGGAACGGCGCGAATGATCTTGTCGGCAACCTTTATCCGGAGCGCATCGTCGATCTCCGGGCCACGACGGCACTCGCGAAGGAACGGATCTATGCGTCGCGGCGCTCGGCAGACTTTCGAGACGTCGCCGACACAATCCAGGACAAGCACGGCAGCCGCAAGAGTGGCATGCCCATGACCGGGCAGAAGCGTCGCAGCAAATCCAAGTCGACGACGCCAACCAATCAGTTCGAGTTCGACCTATGAGCCGATCCTCGATTGCCAAGCCGACTCGTTGTCGTGCAAAGGTCGATCTCCCTGAGAAGATCTGCGCGACCTGCAGTCGCCCATTCGCTTGGCGCAAGAAGTGGGCGCGGGACTGGGACAGCGTACGTTATTGCTCTGATCGCTGCCGACGCGGAAGAGCCCCTTCCGGGAGGGAGGCCTCATGAGAAAACGACTGATTGTCGTGCTCGGTGACCAGCTCACCCCGCAGATATCGTCGCTCCGCGGTGCGGACAAGGAGCGCGACGTCGTTCTGATGTGCGAGGTTTGGGAAGAAGCTACCTATGTCCGGCATCACAAGAAGAAGATCGCGTTCATCTTCTCGTGCATGCGTCACTTCGCGATGGAGCTGCGAGAGGATGGTTGGACTGTCGACTACCGCACCCTGCAAGTGACGGGTCATTCCGGCAGCTTCACCAGCGAGGTCCGTCGTGCGGTGGAGCGCCACGAGCCGCAACGGATCGTGGTCACGACGCCAGGCGAATGGCGCGTGCTTCAGGACATGCGCGGATGGCCGGAGCGGTTCAAAATTCCCGTCGATATTGTGGACGATGACCGCTTCATTTGCCCTCCCGCCGAGTTTGCCAAGTGGGCCGACGGCCGCAAACAACTTCGGATGGAGTACTTCTACCGCGAGATGCGCCGTAAGACCGGCCTGCTGATGGAGGACGATGGGCCCGTTGGAGGTCAGTGGAACTTCGATCGGGAGAACCGCAAGGCCGCAAAGCCGGATCTCCGGATGCCAGGGCCGCTGCGCTTCACACCGGACACCATCACGCAAGACGTTCTCGGTCTCGTAGCCGAACGCTTTTCCGATCACTTCGGTGACCTCGAGCCCTTCTGGTTCGGTGTCACACGGGATCAGGCCGAGCAGGCTCTCTCGCACTTCGTCACGACCACGCTGCCGCGCTTCGGCGATTATCAGGACGCGATGCTGGAGGGCGAGCCGTTCCTCTATCACTCTGTGCTGTTCATCTACATGAACGTCGGCCTGCTCGATGCGCTCGACGTGTGTCGACGCGTCGAAGCCGCCTATCGGACCGGCCATGTTCCGCTCAATGCCGCCGAAGGCTACATCAGGCAGGTCATCGGCTGGCGTGAGTTCGTCCGCGGCATCTATTGGCTGAAGATGCCAGACTATGTTGCAGAGAATTATTTCGAGCAGATACGACCCGTGCCTGAGTTCTACTGGACGGGCGAAACCGACATGGCCTGCCTCCGGGCAGCCATTGGCCAGACGAAGCGCGAAGCCTACGCGCACCACATCCAGCGTCTG
>CAZDNY010000341.1:0-1197 GCA_964506885.1 uncultured Hyphomicrobiaceae bacterium
AAGGTCGTCGTCACGCGTAGCGCCAAAGGTGTTGGCACCGGCATAAGACCAGACGTTGGTGCGATAACGGCCGTGCCTGCCAAGCTCGACATTGTTGACGTGGGGAGCGCTGCCGGATTTGAAGACGAACACCAACTCATGCTGCGAGCGGTAGAGCGAGCCCATGCCGCCGTTCGTCTTGGCCCACACGCAAATGTTCTTCATTTCCGTATAGGTCGGCGTCGCAGCCTCGATCACCTCTCCGACGTGTCGCCAATCCATGCATATGTAATGGATTGCCCCGTCTGCGGCATTGCAGGCCAAGTTGCTGAAGACACAGCCCAAGAAATGCGTGAACTCGCCCGCGGTCATCTCACCAGAAGCCATTGCGAATTCGCGATGCTTGACAGTTCCAAGGCCGGTTACATGGCCATCGATGGGAACGTTATAGGGCGGGTCGGTGAAGACCATCTGCGCACGCTCGCCCGTCAAGAGGCGGGCGTAGGTATCCAAAGCAGTTGCGTCACCGCAGATCAGTCGGTGATGGCCAATTTGCCAGATGTCGCCCGGACGGGTGACCGCGGCGCCAGCAGCGCGCTCGGGAACCGAATCAGCGGGGTCGGGCTTGGCCAGGGGCTTTTCGTTTGCGCCAAGAAGCAGATCAACCTCGGCCATCTCGAAGCCAGTCACCGTGACGTCGAAGTCGATTTCGACTTCGGTGAGGTGCTGCAACTCGATCGCCAGGATATCTGGGTCCCATCCGGCTTTCTCTGCAAGGCGGTTGTCGGCCAGGATGTAGGCCCGCTTTTGCGCGTCGGTCAGGTGCTCAAGTCGCACGCACGGCACGACTTCGAGGCCGAGCTTTTTCGCAGCTGCGACGCGGCCGTGACCGGAGATTATCTCGCCGTCGTGGTCGATCAAGATCGGGTTATTGAAGCCGAACTCGCGGATGCTGGCCGCAATCTGCGTGATCTGCTTCGGGCTATGAGTGCGCGCATTGCGGACATAGGGCCGCAACGATGCAACGGGCAGGTGCTCGACTACGAGCGGGCGTTTGGACATCGGTCGATCCTCCTTTGATCAGAGTCCGACCTTTTCGGTATGCCCTTGTTAGCCCTTTCGCATTCTCAAGAAATGCCACCAATTTTCGTGGTGGCTGACCTGCCTGATTAATCTTGCATTGGTTGCTGCATTTCGTACGCGATATTTCGGATGCGC
>CAZDNY010000341.1:1219-4304 GCA_964506885.1 uncultured Hyphomicrobiaceae bacterium
TTCAGTCGTCTTCTGACCATACGCGCTGCTCTCTCGCTCGGCGGGCCCTGCCACCAGTCCGTCTCGTGCAGGCGAGGCCAGCCCGCCAGGCCGACACGCTCCTCCCGCCATTGCAGCCACAACTCAAATTTCTCGAAGTAGATGAGGATCAGTTGGTTGCGGAGCTTTTGGGCCGGACCAGGCTTTGGTCGCCCTCGCTCCTTTGGAGATTGGCCATCCAAACGATTTCTGAGATGAGTTAGGATGACTTCGGGGATGGCACCTTGCGCGCCTGCGTTGAGCGCCGCGAGCAGGCTGTTCGTCTCAATCGGTATGTTCGGATCTTCTTCGAGGCGGCGAACAACGTTTTGAAGTGGACAGACTCGAGCATGGGATCGATCAATTACCGTTTCCACGTCGAGCTGTAATTTTATGGGTGGCGACGTTTTCATCTACAACTCATCGTCAATCGGGACGATAGCTGTTGTGCCAGACAGACCTCGAAGATCGGTTAAGATGAAAAGAAGCTGCAAAGCCTTGCAGTCAAATTCGGGCAGTTCTGGTGGGACCATTCATGTCTGTGCGCACGCGTTCCATAACGCCAGATATGCGCAAGTGGCGGGCAGGTATCACTTGTGCCTAGCGTGCCGACTCGAATGTCGCTCGTCAATTCACTAGAATATTTTTTCGCAACATTAGATGAGCACGCGGATGTCCTTGTGCGATGCGACCACGGTCTCGATCTCTTCGCTGGTCATGAGACAAAAAGCGGTGCTGAAGGCGTCAGCTCGCGTTGCAGTGGTTGCGCTGACGGTGACGAGCGGAAATATCGTTTTTGCGGGCAGCCCGTTCCTGGAATCGATGATATGTCCGATGCTGCCTGCATCATCGAAAACCGTGCCCAGCGGCGCCGAAGTGGCAAGTCCGCCATCGGCGAGGCGCACTCTGCGCAAAACGTGCGGGGCTTGGCTAGTGCCCAGCTGGATGGGCCAGTGACCGCCTTGTGGCATGCCGCCCATTGCATACAGTTCGCCTGTGTCGACAAGGATGTTATCGAGAGCCTTGTCGCGCAGCATGGCGGCGACTTTGTCTGCTATGTAGCCTTGTGCAATCCCGTTCAGCGTCAGGGCCATTCCAGTCCTTTTGAGCGAAATGCGCCGCGGAGAAACGGAAACGCCTGACCATCCGACGAACCGCAGAGCGTTTTCGATAGCGGCAGCATCAGGTACGCGACCGGATGCATGGTGCTCAGCATACATCGCCCAAACCGGTTGGATGGTTGGATCAAAGCGGCCCGATGTCGCCTGATGGATGGCGCCGCAAAGCGAAAGCAACTCCACCATTTCGAAGGAAGGATATTTAAGCTCTCCGTCACGGTTGAGTCGAGACAGCTCGGAGTTCGCACGGTATAGACTGAATATCTGCTCCAGTCGCTCGATTTCGCCGCGGACGGCCACGATGATTCTATCCGCGTCCGGGTGGTCGAGACGGATCGATGCTCGCGCCCCCAAAGCTGTACCCAGCCAATATTTTGTCGTTTCGGCGCGCGCTGAGACTCCTAGCGGACAGCTGACTGCCGCAGCAGCGGTGATGGTGAGGAAGCGGCGGCGGTTAAGGACTTGCATTCTGGGCGGTCCTTCCTGGTTTGCATCAGTGCTGGGCATTCGCGCTGTTGGCTGGGGGCAGGAAATTACCATCCTTGTCAACAGACACGTCGACAGGCGCCAGAACCATTTCGTCGGGAATCTGGCTGAGCTTGAGCAAAGCGCCGCCGTTCGCTTCGATGAACTTTTCGGCGGCACCCGGGTCACCAAACGGGACAAGCTCGGCAGCGCCCATGCCGCCCGGTACCCGTGATCCCACGACATAAAATGCATCCTCTGCCGGAGCCCAGTTGTCGATGCCAGGGTTGTTCCAGCTGCCGGCCTTCGCCATGTCGGAAACGTAGATGGCACGGATTGAGTGGGACTGCTCTGGCATGCGCTGGTAGGCAATCGCGTCGCGGACCTGCGCGAAGAACAAGGGAGCAGGCAGACCCTCGAGGTGGACTTGTGCCTTGGGACCTGGATGTTCCGAAAGGTTCATCTGGCAGTAATGGCCGAGCGCATCCTGGCTCATCGCTACGGGGTTCGGCTTGTCGACGGAGGTCTCACTTCCACAGGCAGAGACGATGAGCATGCAGCAGAGGAGCGGTATGCGGGAAATCATGGTGTGATCCTCCGGAAGACAGCAGCCGCCAGCGTGAATGCCGCCACCGGCCAAATAACGAGCGAGGCGAGAGCCAGAGACGGGGGAATGGCGTTGGCCGCCCCGGCAATGCCTCCGGCTGCGGCGGTGGCTTCGGAAGCTGCAAGATTATATAGCCGGAAAGCATCTGCGGGGTTTGCGACGAGCATCCAAGGGAAAACAGACCGCGTGAACATCCCACCACTGTCAGCCACGACCGCGGCGAGCAGGCCGAGGTCATAGAGCACGATCATGACCAGCCAGAGCGCGATTGCGACACCGGCGGCGGATCCGGGCCGACGTGTGAGCGCAGAGATGCCGTAACCGATGCCGAGGAAAACGGCGCCGAGCAGCAGCGAGGTCCAGAAGAGTCGCACGAGTGCGGGCAGCCCGCGTGCGGCCTGATCGTCGAGGCTGAATGCAGCTATTGCGGCGATGGCATAGCCAATGGCGATGGCCAGACCGAGGATGCCCAGATGCGCAAACAGCTTTCCCGCGAGAATTTCCGACCGCGAAAGGGGATAGGCCAGTGCCAGGGCAAGGGTTCCTCTTTCGATTTCGCCTGCTATGGCGTCGAACGACATCAGGAGCGCCACCAAAGGCACGAGATAGACGGCAAGGCTTGTCAGGCTGGCAACTGTAATGGAGAGCTTGTCGGCGCCCAGATATCCGGTCGGCGCGCTACCCGCCGCGGAAAGCACAAGCGCAAACAGTGCCATCATGACAATCGAGATCGTAACCCAGCGATTCCGCGCGGAGATCAGGAATTCGGATGTCGTAACCGCGAGGGTTCGTCTCATGACGAGGCACCTCCACGACTGAAGTGCGCGTAGAGTTCTTCCAGGCTCGGCGGAACGATCTCAAGATCCTCGATCATGTC
>CAZDNY010000342.1:0-4276 GCA_964506885.1 uncultured Hyphomicrobiaceae bacterium
CCGCCTCCCACAACTCCGAGTCGTTGCGGCACAGCTTGATGCCGCCGGCCTTGCCGCGCGCACCCGAATGGACCTGCGCCTTGACCGCCCACTTCGATCCGCCGATCTCGTTGGCACGATAGGTGGCCTGCTCGGGGCTGTAGGCGAGCCCGCCACGCGGGATCGGCACGCCGAATTTGGAGAGAAGTTCCTTCGCCTGATATTCATGAATGTCCATCACGGACCTCCTTGGGAGAACGTTTCTCTTGTGTTTCGCTGAACGTTGGCCGCAAACGACGCGGCTCAGCCCCCCTGCTTCTCTTTCGCTTTCTTGATCTGCTCGGCGACGACGAGAATGTTCTTCGCCATCTTCTCCGAGGCAGCATCGATCATCTTGCCGTCGAGCGAAGCAGCACCCTTGCCCTGCGCTTCCGCTTCCTTCAGTGCGACCAGGATGCGCTCGGCCTTCTCGATCTCGGCCGGCAGCGGCGAGAACACGTCATTGGCAAGCTCGATCTGCGAGGGATGGATCGCCCACTTGCCTTCCACGCCCAGTGCGGCAGCGCGTTTCGCACCCGCTGTGTAGCCTTCGGGATCTGAGAAATCGCCGAACGGACCGTCGATCGGACGCAGGCCGTAGGCGCGGCAGGCGACCGTCATGCGCGACAGCGCGAAGTGCCACTGGTCGCCGGGATAGTCGGGATTGAGACCGCCGATCACGACTGTGCGCGCCTTGTTGAAGGCGGCATAGTCGGCAACGCCGAAGTGCATTGCTTCCAGACGGCTCGGCGCCGCGGCGATCGCCTCCACGTTGGCCATGCCCAGCGGCGTCTCGATCAGCGCCTCGGTGCCAACCGGCGTCTCGATGCCCTTGGCGACTTCGATCTGGCTCATGATGCACTCGACCGTGTAGACGTCGGCCGGCGTGCCCACCTTCGGGATCAGGATCGTATCGAGGCGATGCCCGGCCTGCTCCATGATGTCGACCACGTCGCGATACATGTAATGCGTGTCGAGGCCATTGATGCGCACAGACACGGTCTTGCCCGCGCCGCGCCAGTCGAGATCGTTGAGCGCCTGGATGATGTTCTTGCGCGCCTGCTCCTTGTCGGGCGGCGCCACCGCGTCCTCGCAGTCGAGGAACACGAAGTCCGCAGCGCTCTTGAACGCGCGGTCGATCATGGTCGTGTTGGAACCGGGGCAGGCGAGTTCGGAACGCTGCAGGCGCTGCTTGCGAAGGGGATGCAGGGTGAAGCTCATTTGATGGGTTTCCTCCAGGCTGATGCTTGTTGTTGTAATGCGTTGTTGTCTGCGCGATTGCGCAGATGCCCCCCGCCTCACAGCGGCTCAGCGGGATCGCGAGCCGTGGCTTGAGTGCGCGGCATGATGTGGAACATGCCATTGCCGGTGTTGGCGGTTGAGCAACCGGGCAGGACAATCCGACGGATCGCCGCCCGCCACAACACCCGTGCGGGGATCGATGCTGCCGTGAGGGGTGGGGGAAATATACCCGAAGGGATAGGCCCGGCCGCGAGCGCCGGCAGGCGCTTGGGAGCGCAGCTCGTCTTGAGCGCGATGATCGCGTCATGGCTGCGCCATGTGCGCCGCACAAACGACGTTCGCACTCGCGAGCACCTCATGCAATCACGCTTTGGTCGAGGGTGGAAGGCGAGGCAGATACGGCCCGCACCAATTCAGCTTCGGGCCAATTTCGCAAGTCACGACGAGTGCGCCGCTGCAGGGCAAAGTTCCATGCCAAACGAGTCGAGACCGGCGACTATGCAGCAGGGCTGCTCGCACGAGCTGCCAAGGGATCCGCCCTTGGGTAGCGAGTGGCCGTCTTTACATTGGCACCAATGATTGAGCGTTCCGATCTGCAACCAGTTGGTGCCGGGAGCGGCGGCGAGGTGCGAAGCAACCAAATCTCATTTGGCTTTGGACAGCATCGCTCACAGCACCGCTATGCTGCGCCGCGGAATTCTCGATCGAAAAATTTTGTGCATCGCAGCATCAGGAGCACCGCAATAGAGGGCAGCACCCGCGACGCACGGCTGGATTGCTTTTCGTGAGACAAATAGATCACCGACAGCATCTCCCCAGTCCATTTTTACATGGCCCCGGCCGTCAGGTTGCAGCAATATGAAATGTAACCTCGAAATGGGGCGTTTCAACGCATCTAAATACGAAATATTCCTTCCACTTTTTCTTGAGATAGTCTTTAATATGCGACATTTTGTCAATGGGCAGTAGTTCCAAATAATTCGCATCGCAAGAAAAGATACGGCGCGACTAGCATCACGTCCCGTCGCCCGATTGCCGCTCCTGCGGACATGAGTTGGCGCTCGACTTCATCCCGTTTTGCGGATGCACAGAAGGTTCTACGGGCGGCTGATGGAAGAGATTACTTCGCTTCTGCACGGATTCTCGGTCGCGGTTACACCGTTCAATCTGGCCCTCATGGCGGTCGGTATCATCCTTGGCGTCATCATCGGTGTCCTGCCCGGTCTCGGCGGTGCCAACGGCGTTGCGATCCTGTTGCCGCTGACCTTCTCGATGCCGCCGACGTCGGCGATCATCATGCTGTCGTGCATCTACTGGGGCGCGTTATTCGGCGGCGCCATAACGTCGATCTTGTTCAACATCCCCGGCGAACCATGGTCCGTAGCGACGACATTCGACGGCCACCCGATGGCGCGCCAGGGGCGCGCTGACGAAGCTCTGACGGCAGCATTCACGTCGTCGTTCGTGGGCGCCTTCGTGGCCGTCGTCATGATCACGTTCTTGGCGCCGCTGGTGGCCAAATTCGCCCTGCAGTTCGGACCCGCGGAATTCTTCGCCGTGTTCTTTCTCACGTTCGCGAGCTTCGTGGGCATGGGGCGCGGTTCACCGATGAAGGTGGTCGCATCGATGTGCCTGGGTTTTGCCCTGGGTGCGGTTGGTCTTGACAAGATGACGGGGACGTTGCGGCTCACCTTTGGGCATGAAGAACTGCTGTCCGGCTTCGACTTCCTGATCGCGGTTATCGGTCTGTTCGGTATCGGCGAGATCCTGTCGTCCATCGAGGACGGCCTGAAGTTCCAAGGTGCCCACGCCTCCATACGGCTCAGTGCCGTGTTCACGACCTGGAAGCGTCTGCTTGCCTATTGGGCGACTTCGATCCGCAGCTGTCTCGTAGGCTGCTGGATGGGTATCACGCCGGGCGGTGCGACGCCGGCATCCTTCATGAGCTATGGCTTGGCCAAGCGCTTCTCGAAGAACGGCGACAACTTCGGCCGCGGCGAGATGGAAGGTGTCGTAGCGCCGGAAACGGCCGCCCATGCCGCAGGCACCAGCGCGCTGTTGCCGATGATCACACTTGGTATTCCCGGTTCGCCGACCGCTGCCGTCCTGCTCGGCGGGTTGATGATCTGGGGCCTGCAGCCCGGCCCCATGCTGTTCGTCGAGCAGAAGGAGTTCGTCTGGGGGCTCATCGCATCGATGTACCTAGGCAATTTGGCAGGACTCATCATCGTGCTCACCTGCGTGCCGCTGTTTGCAGCCATCCTTCGGATCCCCTTCTCGATAGTCGCTCCCGTGATCCTGGTCGTATGCGCCATCGGTGCCTACACCGTGCACAACGCCATGTTCGATGTCTGGATGATGCTGATTTTCGGCCTCGTGGGCTACGCGTTCAACAAGCTCGGCTACCCGCTAGCCCCGCTGGTGCTCGCCATCGTTCTTGGCGACAAGGCGGAGGAAGGCTTCCGCCAAGCACTCCTCGGCAGCCAGGGCGGGCTTGGCATCTTCTTTTCCAATTGGCTGGTCGGCTCGATCATGGCTTTGGGACTCGTACTGCTGTTCTGGCCTGCAGTGGGCTGGATCGCGAAGAGGTTTGCGCGCGCACCCGTCCACGAACCAACCGCGTGAAGCACAAAGACCAGTCGCGCGGTCGCGCTGCGGCCGCCGCACGACATCAAGAAACAGCCGCAGAGAAAACTCGACGACAGCGCATCGCTGAAGGAACGAATCCATGATTTATGCAAGACATTCGAAAAGGCCGCTCGCACTTGGTGCAATCGCACTGGCCTCGATTTTGACAATGCAGCCGGCACATGCATGGGAGCCGACAAAGCCTGTTACGTTCGTGGTCCCGGCCGGCACCGGCGGTGGCGCAGACCAGATGGCCCGCTTCATCCAAGGCGTCATCACCAAGAACAACCTGATGAGCCAGCCTCTCGTCGTCGTGAACAAGGGCGGCGGCGCTGGTGCGGAGGGCTTTCTGGAGGTGAAGAAGGGCAAGGGCGACCCTCACACCATC
>CAZDNY010000343.1:0-4246 GCA_964506885.1 uncultured Hyphomicrobiaceae bacterium
CCAGCTCATCGCGCGCGAACGCGCCATGGACAGAGCGCTGCCGGGCAAGCCGCCGGGTTCACGTGCACATCTCAACGGCGTCGATGCAACGTTCGAGCGGGCCGGCACGACGCACCTGTCGGTGGTCGATGCGCAAGGCAATGCCGTGTCCATGACGGCGACCATCGAAGGGGCCTTCGGGTCCGGGCTGTGGGCAGCGGGGTTTCTGCTCAACAACGAGCTGACCGACTTCTCGTTGCGGTCGGTGGACGCGGACGGGCGCCGCATTGCCAACCGGGTCGAAGGGGCAAAGCGCCCGCGCTCATCGATGGCGCCGACGATGGTCTACGATTCCGATGGAGGCGTGGAAGCCGTGCTCGGTGCGCCGGGCGGGCATCGCATCATCCTCTACGTGGTCAAGGCTCTGGTCGGGGTTATCGACTGGGGGCTCGATGCCCAGGCTGCCGCGGCGCTGCCCAACTTCGGCGACCGGGGGCGTGGTTTCGAGATCGAGCAGGGGCGCGGTGGCGCAGGGCTGGCGCTGCGTCTGCAGGCGATGGGGCACAGTGTGCGGGCCGACAAGATGACGTCGGGGCTGCACATCATCGTCCGCCGCGACGGGCGGCTGGAGGGTGGCGCAGACCCGCGGCGCGAAGGCGTGGCGCTGGGCGACTGACAGCCGACAGCGACCAGGGCGGGTTGAGCCTCGCGTCGCGCGGTTCGTGATGGTAAGTCACGCCGCAGTCGACATGACGAGGCGCATGGACGGGTCGCATCGTGAGCAAAGCCAAACAAGACATTACCGTGGTCGGGGCGGGTATCCTGGGATTGTGGCAGGCACTGACGCTGGCGCGGGCCGGGTACCGCGTGCGTCTGGTGGAGGCCTCGGAGGATCCTTTTGCCGCCACGGCCAGCCGCTATGCCGGCGCGATGCTGGCGCCCGATTGCGAGGCGGAGGCGGCGCCCGAGGTGGTGCGCCGGTTCGGGCACGAGGGCCTGGCGCTGTGGCGTGCGGTCTATCCGCATCTGATGGAAGAGGGCACGCTGGTGATCGCAGCAGCGCGCGACCGCTCCGAATTGAACCGGTTCGCCAAACTGACGGGCGGGCACAAAACGCTCGATGCGGGCGGGATCGCGGACCTCGAGCCGGACCTCGGCGATCGCTTCGCTGCCGGCCTTCATTTTCCCGACGAAGCGCACATGGAAACGCCGCACGCCATGGCGTTTCTACTGGACCAGGCGCGTCGCGCCGGGGCGGAGGTGGTGCTGGGCGAGCAAGCTCTGATTTCCGAACTCGAAGGCGTGGTTGTCGACTGTCGCGGCATGGCGGCCGCCGACGATCTCGATACGCTGCGCGGGGTCCGCGGCGAGCGTCTCATCGTGCACGCGCCCGATGTGACGCTGCACCGGCCCGTGCGGCTGCTACATCCGCGCCATCCGCTCTACGTGGTGCCGTGGCCCGGCAACCGGTTCATGATCGGCGCCACCGTCATCGAAAGCGAGGACGACGGCCCCGCCACGGTGCGCTCGGCGCTGGAGCTGATGGGCAACGTCTATGCGCTGCATCCCGGGTTCGGGGAGGCGCAGATCCTGGAGATCGGCGCCGGCCTGAGGCCTGCTTTCCCCGATAACGTGCCGCGCATCTACCTGAAGGACCACGGCCGCGTCATCCGCGTGAACGGTGCCTACCGGCACGGGTTTCTGCTGGCGCCCGTGCTGGCGGAGGTGGTTGCGGCCACGCTTGCCGATCCAGCCACCCGTCACCCCTTGCTGCTTTGAGGTTGCAGGCGGGCCAGCTCGGCGGCTTCACGCCGCTCATTCATGGCCTGCCGCAGGATCTGCCAGGCCGAATTCAAGAACAGCGCGGCCATGGCGGCGGCGACGATCAAATCCGGCCACGCGCTCGCGGTGACGCCGACGGCCAATGCGGCGCCCATGACGGCGACATTGCCGATGGCGTCGTTGCGCGAGCACAGCCAGACCGAGCGCACGTTGGCATCGCCGTCCTTGTAGCGCAGCAACAGAAGCACGCTGGTCACGTTGGCGGCCAGCGCCATGAAGCCGATGGCCCCCATCACTTCGGCGTTGGGCACGCCCCGCACCAGCACCTGATAGGCGGTCGATCCAAATACGAAAAGGCCCATGGCCAACAGGCTCAAGCCCTTCACAAGCGCTGCGTTGGCGCGCACGGTGAGCGCGCTGCCGATGACGGCCAGCGAAATGCCATAGGTCAGCGTATCGCCGAGAAAGTCGAGGGCGTCGGCCTGCAGCGCCTGTGAGCCGGCGAGCTGGCCGGCGGCCATCTCGACCAGGAACATCGCGCCGTTTATGGCGATGACGATCCAAAGCACGCGTTTGTAGCGCGGATCGATGCCGTCAAAGCGCGGATTGCCCGAGCAGCCGCAGGCGTGATCGTTGCAGGTATCGCTCATATGTAGCGCGCCTCCATTCGGCGTTCGTCGTCAGTACCGAGAGTGTTCCGGCTCTGGCGGTTGTTATGCTGAGACCCTACATCCTCTAGTCACTAGAGGAGCAAGCCCCATGCCGCGAAAAAGTTCCCTCACGCCGAAGACCGAACCGGATGCGCGCGCCTTTGCCATTGGTGAGGCGGCGGAACTGACAGGCATCAAGGTGCCGACCATTCGCTACTACGAGAGCATCGGTCTGATCGACGAGCCGACGCGAACGGACGCGGGGCGGCGCGTCTACGACGAGGCGGCGGTCTCGCGTCTGAAGTTCATTCGTCATGCACGGGAGCTGGGCTTCGAGATCGAGCAGATCCGCAGGCTGCTGGAACTGGCTCATGAGCCGCAGCGCTCATGCGCGGAGGTCGACCGCATCGCCAAGCAGCATCTGGCCGACATCGACAGCCGCATCGCGCGGCTGAAGGCGTTGCGCGATGAAATGGAGCACATGATTTCGGAGTGTGCGCAGGGCCAGGTCTGCGAGTGCCGGATACTCGAAGTGCTTTCCAATCATAGCTACTGCAAGCACGAAACGCATTGATCTCGACCAAGACCGGATGCGCCATTTCGCCGTCAAGTCTGCGTCTTGAAGCTCCACGCTCGTTGCCTAACTCAAGGGTGACGGCCGCGCCCTGCGGTATTTTCCGGGTGCGGCGCTCATGGTGTCGGTTTCATGACCTAGGGAGATTGAGATGGCAGAAGAGATCAAGAAGACGAACCAGATGCCCACCACGCGGACCCCGCGCGACAGCTGGGATCTGATGCGCTCCGACATGGACCGCTTCATCGACAACATGTTCGGCGGACGCGGCGGACTGCCCGGCTTCTTCAACACCGCGGGCAGCGCGATTTCGAGCCTTGGTGGCATGTCGCCGTCGATCGACGTGCGCGAGAACGGCAACGAGATCGTGATCGAGGCCGAGCTTCCGGGCATGGAGGAAAAGGACGTCGATTTGTCGTTCCGTGACGGCGTCATCACCATCAAGGGCGAGAAGAAGTCCGAGCGCGAGGAAAAGAAGGACGACTACCACCTGACTGAGCGCAGCTACGGCAGCTTCCAGCGTTCGTTCCGTTTGCCCGATACCGTCGAGGTCGACAAGGCAGTGGCCAATTTCGACAAGGGCGTGTTGCGGGTGACGCTGCCGAAGTCGGCGGAAGCCGTGAAGTCGGAAAAGAAGATTCCGATCGGCAAGGGCTGAGCTTCACGCCCGTCATTGCCGGTCGGCACCGTCGTCGGGTTCGGGACGGGTCGAGCGCGCATCCCCCCGCGCCACTCGAGCCGGCCCGATACGACAGCGCCCGCGTGGGAGACCACGCGGGCGCGTTGGTTTTCTTGGCTCTTGGATCGTCGGTTGCCCCATTCACCACCGTCACCCCGGCGCGGCCCAACACCGGCTTGCCGAGTGTTGGCCAACGAAAAGGGCCGGGGCCCAGACACATGGCAAAGGATGGGTCAATGCAATTCGCGTTGCACCCGTTGAAGCTCGTCTAGGTTCCCGCCCTCGCGGGAATGATGGCTGAGTGTGCGGCAGCGTGCGTGCCGGGCATCGGCGGAATACGGTGTCTCGATTGCGCGATGCTTCATCTCACCACCTATTCCGCCCTACGCGCTGACGAAACCTTGATCCGTGCCGCGATAGACATAAACGTCGTTGCCGTCCCAGGCGTATTTGATGGCGTAGAAGCCTAAGTCTTTATCACTTTGGTCGTTGGCAATGACCTGAGACCCTTTTCTCATCCGCTCATGGGGAGAGTCCTTGGGTGAAGTTTTGCCCAACCGCAGCGCCTGCGGCAAGGGGGTG
>CAZDNY010000344.1:0-4230 GCA_964506885.1 uncultured Hyphomicrobiaceae bacterium
CTCTGCGATTTTTTTCTCGACAAAGGCATGGAACGCCTCTGCGGTGACCGAAGACGCTTCAAACGCTGCCTTGGGCACCATCACGGCGGCGCCTGGATCGGTCCACACGAGGTAGGAGTGGGGCGTCTGCGTCATCCTCATGATGGCGCTCCAGCGCGTCAGCGAGCGCCCGTGCGCGCCTGTGATCTCCACGCCATCGCTTGTCAGCGTGTACCGCCGCGGGCCCAGATAGCTGCCGCCGTCACGCAACGCACCGGAGCGAAAGGCAGCATTGATCGCGCGGCTCATCACCCAGGTCAGAACGAGCGCCATAAGCATTCCCGTCGCCAGCGCGACGAGCACCAGTTCGCGCGGCCCGAACGCGGCCTGGGGATCGATCGCCACCGCAACCTGGTCGGTCCACTTCAAGAACCCGAGCGTCGCCACGAACACCGCGACCAGAAAGAGGATGCCGGCCCGTCGTCCCTTGCCCGAGAACGCCTTGACCGACGCCGCACTGAATTCAGCGAAATGCATGCGCTCAAGCACGCCCTCGAACGTCAGGAAACCATCCTCCGTCTCAGCCATGCGCCTTGCCCCCCGCGCCCGGCTCACGCCCCATCACTGCCGCCTGCCACACCGACACCGCCTGCTTGGTCGCCGCCACATCGTGCACGCGCACGATCTGTACGCCCTGCGCCACTGAGGACAGCGCCGCCGCCAGCGATCCGGGCACCCGCTCCTTCGGGTCATCGACATTGCAGATCTGCCCGATCAGTTTCTTGCGCGAAGCGCCGAGCAACACGGGAACGCCAAGCCCGTGATAGAGGCTCATGGCCGCCAGCACAGCCACGTTGTGATGCAGATGCTTGCCAAAGCCGATGCCAGGATCGACGACGATCTTCTCGCGCGCGATGCCCGCCGCCTCGCACGCCGCAATGCGATCCTCCAGAAAGTCGAACACGTCGAGCACGACATCCTCGTACTGCGGATTGTCGTTCATGGTCTTGGGATCACCCTGCGCATGCATCAGCATCACCGGCAGCCCGGTCTCCGCCGCCACCTCCAGTGCCTTGGGATCGTGCGTCAGCGCCGAGACGTCGTTGATGATGTCGGCGCCCGCCGCCGCGGCCTGGCGCATCACCTCGGCCTTGCGCGTATCGACGGAAATCTTCCTGTCCGTCTTTCCCCGAAGCCCTTCGATCACGGGGATGACGCGCTTCAACTCCTCTTCGAGCTGCACCGCATCCGAGCCCGGCCGCGTCGATTCCCCGCCGATATCGAGGATGTCGGCACCCTCCTCCGCCAGCCCGAGCGCGTGATCGATCGCGGCTTGCGTGCTGTCGAAGCTGCCGCCGTCGGAAAAGCTGTCGGGCGTCACGTTGACGATCCCCATGATCGTCGTCTTGTCCATTGGCAGTCCCGCGAACGGCGGCCGTGCGGCAATGATGTTCTCGTAAAGCTGCCACATGCGCTCGCCGTCGTAGGGTTCGACGAACCAGTCGCGGTTCTCAAAACCGTCGGCGCCGTAAGCAGAAATCAGCCGTCGGCGCCGGTGCGGCTCCTCACTCCGGTCGATCAACTCCAGATGCGCAAACGCGAGATCCGGACGCCCCGCCAACCGGGCGATCCAGTCGGTGAACTCCCTGTCTTGCAGGCGCAGGTCGACACCGAGACTGACAATGGGGCGGAGATAATGAGGCGGCCGGGACTGCGCGGGCATGGCGATGGAGACCTCGTGGAGATGCTGACCTCGTGGAAGGGGCACATGATAACGAAAGAGCCCCCGGACACATGTCCGAGGGCCCCGATAATGTCGTCTGAATGGCTGGCGCGATCAACCCGTTGGTTGCGGTTCCATGCCGCCCGCATCAGGCTCCTCGCGCGGCGGCTTGGGCGCCTTGCCCGCCACCGGCACCGCCGAGCCGATCGGCCCCTTGGTCTCGTCGTCGTCCGTCGGCCGCACGATCTTCTCGCCGCGCATCAGCGTCTGGCACTCTTCGCCCGAAATCGTCTCGTACTCCATCAGCGCCTGCGTGATGGCTTCGAGCTCCTGGCGATGCTTGGTCAGGACCTCCCAGGCGGTGTCGTAGCCCTGCATCACGATACGGCGCACTTCCTCGTCAATGAGCTTGGCGGTTTCCTCGCTCATGTTCTGGGTCTGCGTGATCGAGTGGCCGAGGAATACCTCCTGCTGGTTCTCGTTATAGAGCAGCGGGCCGAGCTTCTCGCTCATGCCCCACTCCGTCACCATGCGGCGCGCGATGTTGGTCGCCTGCGTGATGTCCGACGAGGCACCGGTGTTGAGGTGATCCTTGCCATAGACGATCTGCTCGGCCACGCGTCCGCCGAATGCCATCGCGATCTTGCCCTCGCACCACTCCTTCGAATAGCTGAGCTTGTCGCGCTCGGGCAGGCTCATCGTCACGCCCAGAGCGCGGCCGCGCGGAATGATGGTGACCTTGTGCAGCGGATCGTTGCCCGGCACGACCAGGTTGACGATCGCGTGGCCCGCCTCGTGATAGGCCGTTGCCAGCTTCTCTTCCTCGGTCATGGCCATCGAGCGCCGTTCCGCACCCATCATGACCTTGTCCTTGGCGTCCTCGAACTCGGCCATCGTTACCAGCCGCTTGTCGCGCCGCGCCGCCAGCAGAGCCGCCTCGTTGACGAGGTTGGCGAGATCGGCGCCAGAGAAGCCCGGCGTGCCGCGCGCAATCACGCGCGGGCGCACGTCCGAGGCAATCGGCACGCGCTTCATGTGCACGCGCAGGATCTTCTCGCGGCCCACCACATCCGGATTGGGCACCACGATCTGCCGGTCGAAGCGGCCGGGACGCAGCAGGGCGGGGTCGAGCACGTCGGGACGGTTGGTCGCGGCGATGATGATGATGCCTTCGTTTGCCTCGAAGCCGTCCATCTCGACCAGCAACTGGTTCAACGTCTGCTCGCGCTCGTCGTTGCCGCCGCCCAGGCCCGCACCACGGTGACGGCCCACAGCATCGATTTCGTCGATGAAGATAATGCACGGTGCATTCTTCTTCGCCTGCTCGAACATGTCGCGGACACGGCTGGCGCCGACGCCGACGAACATTTCCACGAAGTCGGAGCCCGAGATGGTGAAGAACGGCACGTTGGCTTCGCCGGCCACGGCGCGCGCAATGAGCGTCTTGCCGGTGCCCGGAGGGCCGACCAGAAGACAGCCGCGCGGGATGCGCCCGCCGAGCCGCTGGAACTTCTGCGGATCGCGCAGGAACTCAACGATCTCGGTCAGGTCGGACTTCGCCTCGTCGACGCCCGCCACGTCCTCGAACGTGACACGCCCATGCCGCTCGGTCAGAAGCTTCGCCCGGGACTTGCCAAAGCCCATGGCGCGGCCCGACCCCGACTGCATCTGGCGCATGAAAAAGATCCACACGCCGATCAGCAGCAGCATCGGGAACCACGACAGCAGCAGATTCAGGATCGAGGGCACCTCGTCGTCGGACGGCTTTGCCGTGAACTCGACACCCTTGTTCTGCAGGCGATCGACCAGCCCCCGATCGTCGGGCGAATAGGTCTGGAACGTGCCGCCGCCATCGCGCAGTTCGCCCGTCAGCCGCTTGCCCGACAGCGTCACCTTGGCAACCTTGCCCTCTTCCACGTCGGCGAGGAACTTCGAGTAGCTGATCTCGTTGGCACCACGCCGCGGCGAACTGTTGTTGTTGAACAGGTTCGCCAACGCCGCCAGGAGCACGAGCGCAATGGCCCAGATCGCCAGGCGCTGCAGATTTGGATTCATCCAGATGTCCCTATTCGTATCGGCGCCTCAAAGCGCCCTGTTCTGCCCGGCTTCTGCCTGATGACGTGCGTGTCCAGAAGAATGTGGAACCCGCCGGCCGGTCTGCCCTTCGGCATTTGGTCGTTAAGATAGGAGCGCGAAGGGCCTTTGCCAAGCGACCCCTTCGGCGGCGAATTGCCCGGTATTTCGGTCTGAAACAGGTTCAATCCCCCAAAATGAGAAGGCAATTTGGACGCGACAGTCTCCCAGAACCCGGTTCAAGCGCCGTTAATCGCCCAAAACGTGCGGTTTCGGCACACTCCGCGCCCGCGCGCGCCAAGCCCCGCAAATTCGGGGCCGCATCCTATTCTCACAAGTCGGATATGCCCACAAACGTACATCGATACGCCGCTGGATGCTTTGCGACGAAGGCGGTCCAAGCCGAAATCACCGCCGCCGTGGTGGAGAACGCGGGCAAGCCGGTAACGGTGAAA
>CAZDNY010000345.1:0-4226 GCA_964506885.1 uncultured Hyphomicrobiaceae bacterium
ATCGATGTCGAAGTTGACAGGGAGGTACATTTCGCGGTCCGTGCCCTTGTCGTTGGTCGTCAAGAATTTGGTCTGGAAGTGCACGAGCTGCTGGTCTGCCTTCATTTTTCCCGCGGCCACATCCAGGCTGTGCAGGTCGGCGATGTCGCCGTTGCTGTCGACGTGACCCGACTCCCAGATATTGCGGCCATCGGGGTCGATGAGCGCGACGTTCACCCAGAGCTGCGGTTGCGCACCGAGCGATCCGGATGGCAGGTTGTGGCCGGTATTCTTGTTCTTGATCGTGTAGGTGAAGGTGAGGTCGTTGCCGACTTTCGGCGTGCCCTGGATGTGAGGGCCGTCGACGTGGCTGGAGTTCTCCATGACCTGTTTTCTGATCTCGTCGCGCTTGTCGAGTTGCGCAATATTCTCGTCGATGATCTGGCGGGCTTCTTCACGATCGAGCGGGTCCTTCCAGCGCTTGGGGAATTTCGTCTTGATCTTGCCGTCGGCGACCTTGTCTTCGAATGCCGTCGTGCCCCAACCTGCGCGCCAGTCGAACTGAAGCCAGTCCTTGATGCCGATGGACTGCGCCTTCTTGTTGTGCGGAAAAATGCCAGGGTGGGCGATCGAGTAGCCCGGACCGATGAAGCGGTGATTGGCATGTTTGCGCCCGGGGTTTATTTCCTTGCCGCCGACGATTGCTGAAGGGGCTGTGGCATAGCCCTCTGGTTTTCCGGGAACCTTGCCCATGTGGCAGTCCTGGCAGGTGACGCCGGCCTTGCGGGCGGGGCTGTCGCGATACTGATCCCAGACGATCTCCAGCTTGATGCCCAGGTTGACGGCGACCTGGTGGCAGCTGACGCAGAACTCCGATTTCGTGATCTGGTCGTTGGGAATCATGCCCTTGTGGATCTGGTTGCCGCGTTCCTTCTCACTGGTCGCAACCGTGTAGGTTTCCTTTTTCTTGAGCACGTCCTTGATGACGCTCTTTTCGCCGCTGCCGTAGACGGGTTCGAAGATCTTGCCCGGCTCTACGCGCCGCTCGCCATTGACCTTGCCATATTGCTCCTTGACACGATGGCAGGTGATGCAGGTCACGCCCTCGCGCGAAATCTGGCTGCGCTTCCAGAGCGGGGTTTCGCGGTTCTCGCCGAGTTGCGTCCCGACCTGCTGGTGGCAACGCACGCAGAAGGTGCCGACCGTACCTTGGGTCAGCTCCTGGAACTTCTGCTCGAACTTGTGGAACATCGGGGAGATCGACGCATAGGCATGGTTCGACGATGCCCATTCCTCGTAGATCTGCTGGTGACACTCCCCGCACTGTGCCGCCGTCGGATAGAGCGAGGGATCATTGATCACGTCGCGGTGAGCGTCAGCGGCGTTCGTGTCCATGCCCAGTTTGCTGGGCGCTGCCGTGCTCTTTGCGCGCCGTTTTTCATCGCGTCTGACGAGGGCTTCGAGCGCGGCTTTGGCGTCATCCGGCTTGGACTGGGCGAGCTTGAACATGGACTGGCGGTGCTGGATGGTGGCCTGCCGGTCCCTGTTGCCTTGCGCTGCGGCCACCTCAAGACGAAGTAAACCGTTGATCGAGATGGCGCCGGCCAGCAGGCAGGCAGACATCGTCGCAGAGAACAACCGATTCATGAGCTTATCCCCCGGGCCGCCTGTTTTTATTCAGGCGGCATGCAATTGGCGTCGACTGGCGTTCGCAACGAACGCGCCACCGCCCTCCCCCCGGAGTAAATCTGCGGAACCCGACGCCAGCTAGAATTTCAAAATGGGCCGCGATGTGGCAGGGGCATTCTCTAAAAATGGAGGCAAACCTTCATGGACCCGGCATCTGGAATGAAAGTGACTTTTGGCGCGCAATAAATGCAGCCTGTGTTTCGGCGGTTTTGATTTGGAATGGGTGGCGGTTGCGGCTTGTGGGCTTTCACTAACTGCATGTGGGTTATGGCTAATTGCTCAATGGCTGCGCCTCGCGCTTGTTGTGCTCCAGGGGATTTCGTAGTTGTGAGGCTGGCCCACTGCAGCTGTTGGATGGTTGTGAATGGGTTGATGCTTTCAAAGTTCTTTTCTGGGTTTTGCGGACGTTCAATATCTGTGATCGACGACGTCATTGTGGTTCGGAACTTCATATCAATGCGGTAATTTCGAAACATAAAATGGTCATTGTCTGACCATGAATGAACAACAATTGCGCCGCACAAAATCAGTGAGTGAAACCCTCCCGATTTTTGAAAGTCGGCATCTTTCTTGGTGAGGTTTTTCGGCTCGCACTCGTGCGATGGTGTTTGAGGGTGCGCGCCGCGAGGAACAATGAGGCGCCGGTGTTGGGTGATCTGATCAGCCAGCGTTCGTGGTTGAGTGTCGTCAGGAGTAGGCGATGGTGAATAGCTGCCGGATAACGGTCAATGGGAAGAGCTTTCTGGCAAGGCGCGGTGTTCGACTTCTCGACGCAGCGCTGAGCAACGGCGTCGAGATTCCTTTCGACTGCAGAGCCGGACACTGTGGCACGTGTTGTGTGAGGCTGGTGTCCGGTCAGGTTCAAGGGGGGGAGGGCGCAGAACCGGACGTGGTGCACGCGTGTCAATGCAGGGTCGATGGTGATGCCGTGGTCGAGAGCCGTCAGGCTTCACGCGTGCGCAGCGTTGATGGCGTTGTCAGCAGCCTGCGGCCTCTAACGTCCGAGGTGTTCGAGGTCGGAATCAAGACACAGCGCGCTTTGTTCCACTATCCGGGTCAATACTCACAGGTGAAATTCAATGGATTTCCGAGCAGGCCATACAGCATCACGCATCCGCTGCGGGGCAATCCTGGCGGCTGTTCGATATGGTTCCACATCCGGCGGGTGGAAGATGGACTGGTGACATCCTCGCTGGGCCATCGCATCTGTCCTGGTCACCGGGTGTCGCTGAGCGGTCCGTATGGCGCGGCGCACTTCCGTCCCAACCAGACGGGGCGCCTCCTGCTCGTTGCCACGAATACAGGATTTGCCCCGATCTGGTCGATTGCCGTCGCGGCTCTGCGGGAGAATCCGCGGCGGGCAGTCATGTTGATCGCCGGTGGCCGGACTCTCGATTCCCTCTATATGGCGCCGGCCCTCGAACAGCTTTCCAAGTTCCCGGGCGTCTGTATCGTGCCGGTATGCAGCACCCCACAGACGACGTTCAAGGCCGTGCGGCATGGTCGCCCGACGGATTATCTACCGCAACTCCTGCCCTCCGACATTGTCTATGCCTGCGGTGCGCCCGGCATGGTCGAGGCCGTCAAGAGCTTTGCTGCGAGCTGCGGAGCGGCTTGCTACGCCGATCCCTTCCTGCCGGCCGCGAACGATCACGAACGGTTGCGCCGCGCGATGGCCAAGCGGGCAAGTCCGGTTGCCAAATTGTGGAGCCGGCGCTCACCGGTTCCAAGACACAAGGAGCAGAAGCGGTCCTCGCGGCACTATCGATTTGCAGAACAGATGTGAGTGCTGCCGTGATCTTTCATGCGCAAGGCATCCGCGACAGGGGAGGGTTGAGTGGCACGCCAATGCGCCGCCGTGTGCTCTCTTTCCTGGCAGGTCTGGTATCGGTGGGTTTCGCGCAGGATCGCGCTCTCGCCGACGATCCGGCCAAGACGGTCGGCCCCAACGCCTGCGCTGAATGCCACAAGCAGGAGGTGGAAGCCTGGAAGGGCACGCACCATTTCAAGACGTTCCGCGAGATGCCGCGCAATGCGCAAGGAAAGCAGATCGCAAAAAGGCTCGGCGTGCGGCGGATCAAGTCGGAAAGCCTGTGCCTGGGGTGTCATTATACTGTGCAGCAGAAGGACGGCGGGGAGAACCCTGTCTCAGGCATCTCCTGCGAGTCCTGCCATGGTGCGGGCAAGGACTGGATAAAGGTACACAGCGGCTTCAGCGGTAAAACGGCGAAGACCGAGACGAAGGCCGAGGAACAGGCGCGCTGGAAGCTCGCCGAGGGTAAGGGGATGATCCGGCCGCGCGCGCTCTACCGGCTGGCCAAGAATTGCTTCGGTTGCCATGTCGTGCCGAACGAGGAGCTGGTCAACAAGGGCGGTCATCGGGCTGGGAGCGCGTTCGAGCTGCTGTCCTGGTCGCAAGGGGAAGTGCGACACAACACTTGGTCGTCCAAGGGGAAGGAGAACGTTGCCGCCAGCGCGGCCCGCAGGCGCATGCTCTTCATTATCGGACTTGGCGTCGATCTGGAGCCGGCACTGCGGGCGGTTGGGAAGGCGACTGC
>CAZDNY010000346.1:0-4215 GCA_964506885.1 uncultured Hyphomicrobiaceae bacterium
GCTACATATAGTCTCTCCTGGCGAAAGGCACAGAATTTTTGATCCTTATTTGTTCTCATTTCTGCTTGACGCGAGACGGCGGCGTGAATAGAACAAAAACAGAACTTATGGGCGGTCGCATTTTCGTGATCGGTGGTTCGTTTTCACCTTGCGGTCCTCGTTTCCGGGTCGCCTGGGGAATTCGCGGGCTGAATCGCGTTTGCGGCGGCATTCCGATGCCCGGCGTGGCTGCCGGGGGCTCGGGCCCTGGCCCGTGCTCTTGATGATGCAGGTGTGCGTGATGACCCGCTTTCATGCGAACGCAGATCCAGGCACCGGTTGCGGCCGGCCGGGTCCGGGACGGGACACAGACCGAGCCGGGGCCTGCCAGAGGCACGACGGGTCAGATGTCCGATCCGCCGCGCCGGAGCTGCCGTTCGCTCTTGTGCCCGCAGCATCCACGACGATGTCCGATGCGGCGTCGGCCCCGGCGCCTGTGTGTTCAGCTCCAGAGGCAGCGCTACCCCGCGCGGTGCCTCCGCCTCCCCTGCCTGTTGCCCCTCCGGCAGGGGAGGCCTCCTCTTCTCCTTGCGATCATTGTCATGGCGGCGGTTTGGATTCTGCCGCGTCTTGCCAGGTCTTCGCGCGCCATAGCGCAACAGCCGCGGTGCGGCTGGCGGCGTTGCGGGGCCTCGTCAGGCCGGGAGATCTGTGTGGCGGCGATGCGCTGTCGGCAAGGGATGGCGCGGCGAGTGCTGCTGCTGGCGCTGCGCGTTGGCGGCTCGGCGACGATGCGGTCGATGACATGCTGGGGCCGGGCGGGCTTGCCATCGACGGTTTGCACGAGGTGAAGCCGGCGTGTGGCGAAGGCAGTGGCTGTCATGCTGGCGACCGGGCGGCGGCGCTGGCGTTTGTGCTGCGGCTTGCACGGCGGCGGCTGATGGTCCTGGCAGGTGCGGGGCATGGCGGCGCGGCGGCGCCGGTGCTGCTGTGGTGCCAGCCGCGCCATATCGGTGGCGAGATGGGACAGCTTCATGCGCCGGGCTTGCCGTGGATCGGGATCGGTCCCGCACAGGTCATTCTCGTCGAGACGGCGCGGCGCGAAGACACGCTGTGGGCGATGGAGGAGGGACTTGCCTCGGGCGCGCTCGCGCTGGTCGCCGGCTTCGTCGAGGATGTCGGCCTGACGCCGGCGCGGCGTCTTGCACTCAGGGCGGAGCGGTCGCGCACACCATGCCTGTTGCTGACGTCGCCGCGGTCGGCGCCGACCGCGGCGACGGCGACGCGCTGGCGGATCGCGCGTCATCGCAGTGCGCCGCATCCCTTCGATCCGCGCGCGCCCGGTGCATTGCGTCTCGGCGTGAGCCTGGAGCGATGCCGCCAGCAACCGCTCATGGCGGAGGCTGCCGCCTTTACCCTGGAATGGTCCGATGAAGCGTATTGTTTCCATATGGCTTCCGGCATGGCCGATCGAGCGGATGGCTCGCGCGCTGCCGGCCGGCGGGCTGCGTGAGCTGCTGGCCGGTCATGCGTTCGCGCTGGTCGTGGCGGAGCGCGGTGCCTTGCGCATCCACGCGGCCAATGCGCATGCGCGCGCGGGTGGCGTGCGGGTCGGCCAGGCGCTGGCGGATGCGCGGGCCGTGCTGCCGTCGCTCGTCACACGGCCGGCCGAGCTCGCGCGCGACCGGGCTGCGCTCGTTGCTCTGGCGCGCTGGGCGGGACGCTATGGTCCGCAACGTCATGCCGATGGTGCGGATGGCTTGTGGATCGATGTCACGGGCGTGGCTCATCTGTACGGTGGCGAGGCACGGCTGGCGGGAGATCTTTATGCGCGCCTGTCCCGCTTCGGGCTGACGGCGCGTGTGGCGCTGGCGGATACGGTGGGCGGGGCCTATGCGCTCAGCCGTTTTGCAACGTCGGCGGCGCGGCCGGTGTGCTGTGTGGCAGCGGGACGCGCGGCGCTGACGGAGGCGCTGGCTGGGCTGCCGGTGGCGGCGCTGCGGCTTCATCCGGATGCGATCGTGCTGGCGCGGCGTCTGGGTCTCAAGCGCATCGGCCAGCTTTACGGCGTGCCGCGGGAAAGTCTGGCGCGGCGGTTCCGTTCCGATGCGGTGGCGGAGGCGTTACTGGCCCGCCTCGACGCCGCTCTGGGCGGGCTGTCGGAGCCGCGTGCCGGTCTTGCCGAGCCGCTGCAGCGCGCGGTGATGCGCCGTTTTGCCGAGCCGTTGATCTCAGCCGATGGCCTGATGCACGCGGTGGCGGAGCTTGCCGATGAGATTGCCGGCGTGCTGCAGGGGCAGTGTGTCGGGCTGCGGCGCGGGCGCCTGCGGCTCGCCCGCGCGGACGGCAGTGCCCTGGAAATCGATATCGGCACGGCGGGTCCTGTCAGCGCGGCGGCACACCTTATGGATTTGCTGTCGGCCAAGCTCGATCGCGTGGATGCCGGGTTCGGGATCGATGCGGCGTATCTGGAGGCGATTGCAGTGGAGCCGCTGGCGGTGCGGCAGACGACGTTGCGGCCGGCTCACACAGGTCATGGTGTGTGCGCAGACAAGGCGTTCGCCGACCCGCACGAGAGAGCGGCGGCGCTCGCACGGCTCTGCGACCGTCTGGCCAACCGGCTCGGCAACGACCGGGTCATGAGGCTTGCGCCGGCACCGCGCCATATCCCCGAGTATGCGGAGACGGTGCAGCCGGTGCTGGCGTTGGGGCGCGCGCCGGGTGCCGCTGTTGGCGTCGGTGCTGCTGCCCATGCTGGCGAGGCAGGCGGAAAGCGTGCCGCCGCGGATCCGGCCTTTGCCATGTGCCATCACAAAGCGCCGCGTCCGGTGCTTCTGCTTGAGCGGCCCGAGCCGATCAGCGTCATGGCGGAGGTGCCGGACGGTCCGCCTTTGCGCTTTACCTGGCGGCGGGTGGAACATCGCGTGGTTGCCGCGGAGGGGCCGGAACGGATCGCGCCGGCGTGGTGGAGGGTGTTGCCGCGGCCATCGCGTGGCGATGACGATGGGCGTGGTGGGCGTGCCGGTGATGACGATCCAGCTGTTGGCGCGCTAGGTGAGCGTGTGGCGACGCCGCTGGCTCCACGCACGCGTGACTACTACCGTATCGAGGACCACGAGGGCGGGCGCTACTGGGTGTTCCGCGACGGGCTTTATGGGCGCGAGGAGGATGCGGAGGGCTGCGCGGATGCGCGCGCGCCGGGCTGGTTCGTGCATGGGGTGTTCGCATGAGTCGGGGAGCGGAGCGTGCGATGGCGGCCGCGGCGCCGGCCTATGCCGAGCTGCAGGTGACGACCAACTTCTCGTTCCTGCGCGGGGCTTCGCATGCCGACGAACTTGTCGCGCAGGCCAAAGCGCTGGGGCTTGCGGCGATCGCGGTTGCCGACCGCAATACGCTGGCCGGCGTGGTGCGGGCGCATACGGCGGCCAAGGAAGCGGGGCTGCGTCTCATCGTCGGCGCGCGGCTCGATCTCGTCGATGCACCAAGCCTCCTGTGCCTGCCCAGGGACCGTGCGGCCTACGGGCGCCTGTCGCGGCTCATCTCGCTGGGGCAGGGGCGGGCGCCGAAGGGCGAATGTCAGCTGAGGCTCGATGATGTCGCCGACCACGCCGAAGGCCAGATATTCATCGCGGTGCCGCCCGAGACCTGGGACTGGCGGGAAGCTCTTTGTTTTTCAGCGACACAAGTGGATCGGGGCTTTCCCGCCGCGGGTGCTGCGCCGGAGGGTGACGGTGTTGTGGTCCGGGCTGAGGCCGGGAGGTGCTGTGATCGTGAAGCTGTAGCGGGTGCGGGTTATGATCGCACAGAGACGGCGACGTTTGCGCAAGCTTTGGCCCGCATCGGGGACGCGCTTTCGGGCGCTGATCTCTATCTGGCTTTGACGCGCGGCTATCACGGCGAGGACAAGGCGCGGCTCGGCGCGCTTTCACAGATCGCCGCGTGGCTTGGCCTGGCGACCGTCGTTACCAACGATGTGCTCTATCACGCCCCGCACCGGCGCCCCTTGCAGGACGTGCTCACCTGCGTGCGCGAAGGCACGACGATCGGACAGGCGGGCCTGCGGCTCGAGGCCAACGCGGAACGGCATCTGAAATCGCCGGCCGAAATGGCGCGTATTTTCGCCGGCCATGAAGACGCGCTGGCGCGTACCGTCGAGATTGCGGCGCAATGCACCTTTTCGCTCGATGAACTCGTCTACGAATATCCGCACGAGCCGACGCCGCCGGGGCGGTCGCC
>CAZDNY010000347.1:0-4212 GCA_964506885.1 uncultured Hyphomicrobiaceae bacterium
GCAATCACGATCGAGGCGGGGCCGCGCCAATCGGATGGCACGCAGCGGGCCAGACGCTATGATATTGATATGCACAAGTGCATCTATTGCGGTCTGTGCCAGGAGGCGTGCCCAGTTGACGCGATCGTCGAAGGGCCCAACTTCGAATTCGCCGTCGAATCGCGAGAAGAGCTGCTCTATGACAAGAAGCGTCTTTTGGCGAATGGCGATCGGTGGGAACGCGAGATTGCTAAGAACATTGCCCTCGACAGCCTTTACCGCTGAGGCCTATTTGCGAATTTCTCGCGTACTCCGGGTGAAGGACGAACCGGCCAGCCTCCGGCGCGTCGATAAATTGGTGCCAACGGATAGCCTTGCCAGCCATTAGGGGCAGACGCCTCGGCGGTGCGCGTCGGCGGAGGTAGCGGGAGGGCGTAGAACCGTCCGTGCGGGCACGCCGTGTCTGCCGCACTCGCTGCTGAGCTGCGTGGCCTATTTCACGAGGGTTCGATCGCGATAGCGGGTTCGCATGTCAGCTCTGTCGGCCTTCTGAGCCCAGCGTGCAATGGCGTAGGCGCAGCCAACGACAAACAGCGAAACTCCAATTGATATGATCGAGGAGAATGCGACGGCCGGCATGACAATGGCTCCGTACTCTTTCAGATCAGGGACTGGCGCTGGTCTTCAATCCTGATGATTGCGAAAACTCCCCATGCACAAGAATTGCATCGGATTGTGGCTTTCCGGCGCCGTTTTCCAGTGAATTCGAAAGCGGCTTGAAAAATATTTCGAGACGCTTTTGTCTATTCACCAGCCGAGAACGGTTTCAAAAAGGCCCGGGTCATCGAAATGGCGTTTATCTGCAAAAGCTATGGCGTGGTGCCCCCATTGCCGCATGGCTCCCGGGCTGAGGACGCCGGTCGGCCAAAGCAGAAGTCGTTCGAGGCGCTGAGTGCCGTCGACGAGGCCGTTGGGGCCGAACAGGCTGCGATGTCCCGCATCGGGAAGGGGCAACGAGCGCAGGTTGTCGTCGCTGGCCATGGAATAGTGGCGCGACGCACGAGTCTGCCCTTGGGAGTTGCCGACGCTGATCGCCTGGAGATAGTGCGTTTGAGAGGCAACTCTCAGCTCGATGCGCTCTCCCGCGCCAAGCCTGGGCGCAACGGACAGAACAGCCGGCCGTTCCTTAAGTGGTTGGCGCTCAAGAGCCGGCGCTCGCTTCTTTGGCGCTCGCACGGGAAACACCAGGTGATAGCACCCGCAGGCGTGGATGGTGTCGTAGACGAGCGGCCTACCGTCGTCATCCAGGGTGACGCGCCAGATTATGCCGTCGAGTGCACCGCCGAGCAGATCGACGGCTGATTTGCGCGGGCGCTCTTGAAACCAAACCGCATAGTTGAGCTGAAGTAGAATCCGGTGTCCGATCATGGTGTGGCTGAGGCGCGTAAAGATGGTCGGACGTGCGATGTCGACCGCGGCGGTACTGGCGGAACTCCATGCCGGGTGTCCCGGGAGGTCAAACGGACCGGCGACATCGAAAACCCAGTGGGGGGCAAATGCCGCAAACAGATCCTCTAAATCACGGCCCTTCGGGCGAGGAATGCCGAGCGGGCTCTCACGTGACCGCTCGATGATATGGCGCACGGCATGCGCGCTCATTGTCGAAGCGGAGGCTGGCGGGGAAAACCTGATCAAGCGCCCATGCACGCGCAGCTTGGAGCGCGACTGGTGAAAGGTCGGCAGGTGCTCCGTCTTCCATCGTTCCCAGCCCGCTGCAACGGGAACTGATGCTAAGGGGAACAGCCCTGCGAACCGGGCTGCCTCGGAGTAGTTATCGGGCACCTTCGCAGCTTGGATCAGGTGGCGCGGAGTGCTCCGCTTGGCAAGCAGGATCCGACTTGCGGCACGCGCACATTCGCGCCAGCGCTCAAAAGCCTGGCCGCGATTGACCTGTCGCCCAAACAGGCGCTGAGCCAGCGGGCGGTAGTGTTCTGATGGAAGGTTCGCGATCTCGTAACGCGTTGCCTGCTCGTCGAGGCGCAGCATCTGGCCGGCCCACGCATCGAAGGCCTTCTTATTCCGGTCGGTTTGGAGTTTCTCTCCCAGTTTCTCGAGCAGTCTGCTCACTCTAAAAATGGGGAATCCTGCAACCAGCGCCGCCTCGGCGTCGACCACGCCAGCGTCCGATGTCGCTTGTCTGACAGCGGCAATCGTGGTTCGGCAGCGCTTCGTGATTTCGCTGGCATGGATCTCTGCCGGGCTCGCCAGTTGCGAGATGAGGCCAGGGGAGCACGCCAGCAATGGGCCCGTGCACATGGCCACAATTGCCGCGACCGCCACGCGCGATGCCGGCGATCGGTTCTTCGTGCCGGACAGCCTGGAGGTGCGTCGCGTTGCGCAGGGATCAGGCCTTTGTTTCGGTGTTTGTGTCGCCATTGTCGGTCAAGCGGTCAGAATTTCCTGCGGATCTCGGTGCGGATGCCGAAGTTGTCCTCTTCGCCCTCGCGGATGTGATACGTCGCGTCGGCACGAAACAGCCAGGCGCGGTCGATCGGGATCTGATAGCGGACACCGAAGCCGTACTGCGGATCCTTGGCGCCGATCCCGTCATCTTCGAAGGGCTGGACCATTGCCACTTCGAAGACGAGCTGTTGATCCAGGTTGAACAGGTATTGCAGGCCGATCGCGCCGCCCCAGGCATTCGATCCTGTGTCGTCGAGCTTTGGGTAACCGGTCAGCGCGTCGGTCTCGAAATTGATGCCGACATTCTTCAAGATACCGGCGTTGTTGCCATCGACGAGGGGCTGCGGGTTGCCGAATCCAACGAAGAAGTTGGCGTAGGGAATGAGCGTGCTGGGCAGGCCGGAGATCAGGCTGTTTTCTGAAATGATCGCGAAGCCGTCTGCGTTGCCCCTTGGATCATCTCCGAAGTTTGCGAACAAACGCGTCGAGTTCGACAGCGTGTTATAGTAGCGCCTGGAGTAGGCTGCGGTCATGAAGTGCTTCAACAGGCCGTCCTGATCGTCATATCCCTGGACCAGACCATAGCCGGCTTCGATATAGCCGTCGAAAGCGTCGATGAACGTGGTCACGCCGTAGAGATTGGCGCTGTGGTTATCGACTTTTCCGTCGGAGCCAATGACGCTGGCGTTGTTGACGTTGTCGAATGCCGCAAAGAACGTGATGTCGTAGTTGGATAACCCGAGACTTGGTGAGTTGCGCGCTGGCAGTGTCACTGCGCCGCCCAGGATGGCATCGTTTGCCCAGATGCCGTTCTGCAGGAAGAGGGGATAGAGGCCGGCCACGAACGGCAGGTCGAAGTTCGATTCGGCGCCTGAGAAACCCGAATAAAGCGACCCGAAGTCACCTTCGAAAAACAAGGTCTGCGGATTGGGATCGAATTCGGCCGAGAATTTCCCATCGCCATCGCCGCCGGCGAATTCGAAGCGCGTGAAGCGAACGTTGTCTTCCTGGATTGGCGTGAAAAATGCGTGGATGCGTTCAGTTGCGGTGAGCTTCAGATCGACATCGATGTTCAGCCGGGTAGCAATCTGGGCGATGTCCTTGCCGTTGTTGCTGTTATAGGCGATGGCCGTGCGCCAGTCGCCGTAGACGGCAAGTCCGGGCAGCAGCGGGTTCTTCTCGCCGAGAAGCGTGCTGCTCTCGTCGTACAAACCCGACGTGTATTGCTGACGGCCGAACTCGAGCGGTGGGCGAGGCGGTTCGACGGCGACCTTGCCGCCGTAGATGTCGACCTGCCCATCGGCGTCGTACGTCTTGCCGTACGTCGGATCCGATCCGAAAGGGTCTTCCTTTTTATTTGCCGTCTTGCCGCCGGCTTTGCTTTTTCGCGGCGGCGGCCGGTTCGCGGCATCGTCGGTTGCTGGCTCGTCCCGGCTATCCGAGGCGTCGCCCCCCGAGTTGTGCCGGTTCTTGGCAATGACGGTGACGCCGGCGGCATCCCAGTTTTTGAGCGAAGGCTCTGCAGCCATGGCTGCCCTGTGCGCGATCGTCATCGCAGCACAGGTGGAGGCTGCGGCTGCAGCGTTGAGGATCGACGCCGCGACAAGCGGGTGCCGCGTGAGCTGGGCGAATTTTACCATGTGTGGTTCCACGTTTTTGTATGCACTGACGGGTGAGGCGTGTGCCAATCATGTTGACTTTGTTGGCGTGCCTACCTGCCGACCTCGACATCGACCGTGTAAACGTGGAAATTCATGATCCTCTCGTTCA
>CAZDNY010000348.1:0-4163 GCA_964506885.1 uncultured Hyphomicrobiaceae bacterium
ACGACCCGATGGCGCGGTCACGGCGCGCGCGATCAGTTCGCCGGTCACTTCGTCGGCGATCACCGCGCCGACTGAAGGGTTGGGCGCCGTGGTGCCGTTGCCGCGCCGTGCCATGCGGAGCGCAATGCCCATCATGTGATGATCGAAAGCGCGCTGGATCGGCGTACGCACATCGCCCGAGGCCGGAACGGCCGATCCTTGATGCGGCGGCGGAGCGGACGCGGACACAGGCATGCTCTCAGTGTTTGTCGGACGTTGCCGGCCGGTTCGCCGGCCAGCTGGTGTCCTCGTCGCGCGTGTGGGGACCAGCGCCGGCGTGCCCGCGCGGTTCGCCGGGCGCGCGGGCGATCTCGCCCAGGACCTCGGCGAAGTCGGAGGCCTCGCGGAAGTCGCGATAGACGGAAGCAAAGCGCACGTAGGCGACGGGATCGAGGCCCTTCAGCGCTTCCATCACGAGTTCGCCGATCTGCTGGGAGGGGACCTCGACCTCGCCCAGGCTCTCCAGCTGGCGAACGATCCCGGAAATCATGCGCTCGACGCGCTCTTGGTCGATGTTGCGCTTGCGCAAAGCGATCTGCACGGAGGTGGCGAGCTTGTCGCGCTCGAAGGGCACCTTGCGGCCGGAGCGCTTGACGACGGTGAGTTCGCGCAGCTGGACGCGCTCGAACGTGGTGAAACGGCCTCCGCAATCCGGACAGACACGGCGGCGGCGGATGGCGGCGTTCTCCTCCGTCGGCCGGCTATCCTTCACTTGCGTATTCTCGCCCGCGCAGTAAGGGCAGCGCATCGATGCTCTCCGGATGTGACAAGGCGCCGGCCGGGTCAACCCCGCCGGCGCCCTGTTTAGACCCTACCCGGGGGCCAGGATCAAGCGTAGACAGGGAAGCGGTCGCACAGCGCGATCGCCTGGGCACGGACCTTGGCCTCGACCTCGGCGTTGCCCTCCTCGCCGTTCTTGGCGACACCGTCCAGAACCTCAGCGATCATGCGGCCGATCTCCTGGAATTCGGCGACGCCGAAGCCGCGCGTGGTGCCGGCGGGCGAGCCAAGGCGGATACCCGAGGTGACCATCGGCTTTTCCGGATCGAACGGAATGCCGTTCTTGTTGACGGTGATGTTGGCGCGGCCCAGCGCCTTTTCCGCAACGTTGCCGGTGAGCTTCTTGGGCCGCAGGTCAACGAGGATCAGATGGCTGTCGGTGCCGCCGGAAACGAGCGCGAAGCCATTCTGGACAAGAACCTCGCCCATCGCCTTGGCGTTCTCGATGACGTTCTTGATGTAGATCTTGAAGTCGGGCTGCAGCGCCTCGCCGAAGGCCACCGCCTTGCCGGCGATGACGTGCATGAGTGGACCACCCTGGATGCCGGGGAAGATCGCCGAGTTGAACTTCTTGGCCAGCGCTTCGTCGTTGGTAAGGATGATGCCGCCGCGGGGTCCGCGCAGCGTCTTGTGCGTGGTCGAGGTGGCGACGTGGCAGTGCGGGAACGGGCTCGGATACATGCCGGCGGCGACGAGGCCGGCGAAGTGGGCCATGTCGACCATGAAGTAGGCGCCGACCTCGTCCGCGATCTTGCGGAACTCAGCAAAATCGATGGTGCGCGGGTAGGCCGAACCGCCAGCGATGATGAGCTGCGGCTTGTGCTCGTGTGCGGCCTTGCGGACGTCGTCCATGTCGACGACCTGGGTGTCGGGGCGCACTTCGTAATGCGTCGCCTTGAACCACTTGCCCGACTGGTTGACGGGGGCCAGTGGCCGGCGTGGGCGAGGTTGAGATCCATGATGGTGTCGCCGGGCTTCAACAGCGCGGTGAAGACGCCCTGGTTTGCCTGGCTGCCGGAGTTCGGCTGGACGTTGGCAAAGCCGCAGTTGAACAGCTTCTTGACGCGCTCGATGGCGAGGTTTTCGGCGATGTCGACGAACTGGCAGCCGCCGTAGTAGCGGCGGCCCGGATAGCCTTCCGCGTACTTGTTGGTGAGCACCGAACCGGCGGCGTCGAGCACGGCGCGGGAGACAATATTCTCCGACGCGATCAGCTCGATTTCGTGCTGCTGGCGCCCCAGTTCCTTGGCGATGGCGGTGGCCATTTCCGGATCGGTCTCGGTGAGCGGCGCGGTAAAGAACTTGGCCTGGGCGGGTGCCGGATAGGCAGCCTTGGCTGTCGACATGGACGATTTCCTCGTTCTGGCGGGTTGTCGTTGTTGGCGAATTCGTTGTTCTTCGGAGTGAAAACAGCTTTGGCGGCGAGCGGCACCCCGAGGCCCCTCCACCGCGCAAGTTGGTCTTCCTACCATAGTCTAAAACGCTGAAACAAGGCGGCGGGACACGGCGTCGCGATGCCTGTCCGATGGGGTGGGATACGATGACCAGCGGGTGTGGGATCAGATCGCCGCCGCGCAATCGTGCGAACCCATACATCCATGGTTCGTCATGCCGGGCAGGCTGAACTGATGCTCGAGGTCACGGTGGAGGGGACATTGCCGCAACAAAAACGCTCCCGACCGATGGGCGGGAGCGTTTGATTCTTTCAACACGGTAGGGCGCAGGCGAGGCTGCACCATGCGTGTAACCGCGCACCTACTCCGCGGCGAGGCGCACGTAAGTGTCCTTGGCGACGGGGCAGCGCTCCCACAGCTCGGTCAGTGCGTTGACGAGGTAATCCATCTGTTCGTCGGTGTGGACAGGTCCGGGTGTCAGGCGGATGCGCTCCGTCCCCTTGGGAACGGTCGGATAGTTGATCGGCTGCACATAGATGCCGTAGCGATCGAGCAGCGTGTCGGTGACCGCCTTGCAGTGCACCGGATCGCCGACGATGACAGGCACGATGTGGCTCGGGCCTTCGACGACCGGCAGACCGGCGTCGATGAGACGGGCCTTCAGCGTGGCCGCGCGCTCCTGATGGCGCTCGCGCTCGACACTGCTCTGCTTGAGATGGCGGATCGAGGCCAGCGCACCGGCAGCCACGGCGGGCGCCAGAGAGGTGGTGAAGATGAAGCCCGGCGCATAAGACCGGATCGCATCGCAGGTGTCGGCCGAGGCGGCGATGTAGCCGCCCATGACACCGAAGCCCTTGGCCAGCGTGCCGTTGATGATGTCGACGCGGTCCATGACGCCGTCGCGTTCGGCGATGCCGCCGCCGCGCGGGCCGTACATGCCGACGGCGTGGACGTCATCGAGGTAGGTCAGCGCGTTGTACTTTTTCGCCAGGTCACAGATCTTGCCGATGGGGGCGATGTGGCCGTCCATCGAGTAGACCGACTCGAAGGCGATCAGCTTGGGCGTGTCGGCCGGGTATTTCCTCAAGCGGGCTTCGAGATCGGCGATGTCGTTGTGGCGCCAGATCTCCTTGTTGGTGCCGCCGCGGCGGATGCCCTCGATCATGGAGGCGTGATTCTTCTCGTCGGAGAAGATGACGAGACCGGGAATCAGCTTCTGCAGGGTCGACAGCGTTGCGTCGTTGGCGACGTAGGCCGAGGTGAAGAGAAGTGCGGCTTCCTTGCCGTGCAGGTCGGCGATCTCGCGCTCGAGTTCGACGTGGTAATGGCAGGTGCCGGAGATGTTGCGGGTGCCGCCGGAGCCGGCGCCGACGGTGTCGATCGCCTCGTGCATGGCGGCGAGAACCGAGGGATGCTGCCCCATGCCGAGGTAATCGTTGGAGCACCAGACCGTGATGGGGCGCACGTCACCCTTGCCGGTGAACTGCTGGGCCGCCGGGAAAGCGCCGCGTTCACGCTTCAGATCTGCGAAAATACGGTAGCGACCTTCAGCCCGGATGGTGTCGAGCGCGGCGCGCAACGTTTTGGCGTAGTCCATCAACGTCCTTCACTCCCCTGCACGTTGTCCTATTGCAGCATGCGAATGCGCGATGGGCAACGCCTTCTTCCGACCCAGACGGGGCGCCGATTGTCGCTCCCTTCGGGGTCTGTCCAGGCTTTTTTGGTCCGATCACGGATCGGGTGTCCCGGTTTGATGCCGCAAGCGGCTCTTTCGGAATTACCCAACAACCGTGACCCGTTCAAGGCCTGGACACGAAAAGTTAATGACCAAGCAGAGGTTTGGCATGGCCCAGAGGGCGCCGTCTTGACCCTGGTCAAGCGCTCAGCCCAACGGTTGCGTGGCAGAGCACCGCAGGGCTTACCCCGGGGCGGAGTGCTCGTGGTGCAGAC
>CAZDNY010000349.1:0-2177 GCA_964506885.1 uncultured Hyphomicrobiaceae bacterium
AAGACGGGGCTTGCGCGGCCCGGCACGGCGCGTTCACGACAGACCCTGATGCAGGAGAGCCTTGATGGCCACCGAGCAGCAAGACAGTGCGGTCGAGCACAAGCTCAAGAAGACCTCTCTCGACAAGGACCTCAGCAAGATCGCGCGCATGGAAGATGCGACGCGCGCGGTGTCCATGAGCTTCGTCTCGCTGGGCGCCGCTTTCGTGTTTCTTGCCGCCGTCGGGCTGATGGCCAGTGCGCATGTGACGGGCGGCGCATCAGGTGGTCTGATCGTCGTCGCGGCCATCCTGGGCGGATACATGGCGCTGAACATCGGTGCCAACGACGTTGCCAACAACGTCGCACCCGCGGTCGGCTCCCGCGCCATGACGCTGTTCGGCGCTCTGGTGATCGCGGCGATCTTCGAGGCGGCAGGTGCGCTCTTAGCGGGCGGCGACGTCGTCAAGACCATCTCCAAGGGGATCATCTCGCCCGATGCCGTCGCCGACAGCCAAGTCTTCATCTGGGCGATGATGGCGGCACTGTTCTCGTCGGCCTTGTGGATCAATCTTGCCACCTACCTGGGCGCACCGGTGTCAACGACGCACGCGGTCGTCGGCGGCGTGATGGGGGCGGGCATCGCAGCGGCCGGCTTCAGCGCGGTCAACTGGCCGATGATGGCGACGATCGCGGCGAGCTGGGTGATCTCGCCGCTGCTGGGGGGCGTGATCGCCGCTGGGTTCCTGGCCTTCATCAAGACCTTCATCATCTACCGAACCGACAAGATCGCGGCGGCGCGCCGCTGGGTGCCTATCCTGCTGGCCATCATGGCCGGTGCCTTCGCGGCCTACCTGATGATGAAGGGGCTGAAGAAAATCTGGAGGCCGAGTTCGACCGAAATCGTGATCTATTCGCTGCTCATCTTCTTCGCGGCGGCCGCTGTGCTCAAGCCGATCATACACCGGCAGTCGGAAGGACTCGAAAACCGCAACCAGTCGCTGCGCAAGCTGTTTCACATGCCGCTTATCTTCGCCGCGGCATTGCTGTCCTTCGCGCACGGTGCCAACGACGTCGCAAACGCCGTCGGCCCGCTGGCCGCCATCATACACGCAAGCACATCGCATGCGGCCGCGACCAGCGTGCAGATCCCCTTGTGGGTCATGATGATCGGCGCGTTCGGCATATCGCTGGGGCTATTCTTCTTCGGGCCGCGCCTGATCAAGATGGTTGGCGAACAGATCACCAAGATGAACCCGATGCGGGCCTACTGCGTGGCACTGTCGGCTGCGATCACGGTGATCATCGCATCCGCGCTCGGTCTGCCGGTCAGTTCCACGCATATCGCGGTCGGCGCGGTGTTCGGGGTGGGCTTTTTCCGCGAGTGGTACACGACCCACAGCCGGCGGCGACGCGCCTACATCCGCACCAAGGACGGCGAGACGATCAACATCAAGAGCCACAAGGTGCCCGATACGGATGAATTGATGCGCCGTAAACTGGTGCGGCGTTCGCACTTCATGGCTGTGATTGCGGCCTGGATCATCACGGTACCGGCATCTGCTGCCCTTGCCGGTGTGATTTTCTTTGCGTTGTCGCAGATGCAGTGACAGGGAAAGCCGGAAACCAAGTCGGCTCCGGACACGGCGGCCACTGATATGCCGCGCAATGATCTGCCGCGAAATTTTGGTCGGAGCGGGGAGATTTGAACTCCCGACCCCCAGTCCCCCAGACTGGTGCGCTAACCAGGCTGCGCTACGCTCCGATTTGAGAGGCTTCTTTTGCACGCCCCTGTACCGGGGGTCAATCACGAATGGCGGATAGCCTGCGATCTTGGTTGCAACCGCGCACGGTTCTCTTCATCCCAGCGCCGGTGTTGTATCGCCGATGCGGCGGCGGCACCGGCGATTTGCGGCTTGCCGGGGAACGCACGAAAGGCCGAAACCTCCAGCGTAGGCGGATCGCCTCGGACGCGGCTCGGCCGGCTCACACGGTTGTGCGGCCCGCAACAAATGCGCGCAGGGCGGCCTGATCGCCAGGCAGTTTGTGGACGGCCGGCGCCTCGTGGCCGAGTACAACCGCTGGCGCTGCGAGCGCGCCATACCAGGGTTGGCGTGCGGTGTCCGGCGGCAGGTGCAGATCGCAGACGCCAAATCCGGCGCTGGAATAGGCGGCAACCCAATCATCAAGCCCGCCCGA
>CAZDNY010000349.1:2191-4152 GCA_964506885.1 uncultured Hyphomicrobiaceae bacterium
TTGTTGAGCATAGCGCTCCTGCTGGACGGGACGGCCCATGACACCCGCCGCCGTCAGCACGCGGGCGATGCCGCTGCCTTCGGCCTTGGCCAGCGCCTCAAGGCGCACCCACGCCTGCAGCACACTGGCAGGCGCGGGCTCGCCAGTCCCGGAAGAGAACTCGGCGCCTCGCATCTGCGGCAGCACAACAGCCTCGGCCGCGCGCATGATCGCCCGTTGGCGCGCGGGTGCCATGCGCAGTGTGCGCCCGGCTTCCAGATCGACGCCGAGCGGCCGGCCGTCAGCTATGGCAAGCAGGGCGCGGCCTTCACTGTGGGCGAGGTTGAAGGACAGGGGCGCACCGGGCAGCTCGGGCTTGCCTGCCGGTGTGCGCGCGAAGGGCACGCGGTCGAAGCGGTCGCTCGAAAGCCGGGCGGCAATCAACAGGCGCAGGGCAATTGCGGTGAGGCGGCGCTGGCGCTGCAGCTGCGGCGCGGCAAGTGCAGCAATCCGGTCAAGATCGTCATCGGACAGCCGGGGATGGCGGACCTCTTCCGCTTCCAAGGCGGCAGCGGCCTCTTCCAGCTCGACCAGCCAGACCTGCACCACGTTCGCACTCCCTTCCGCCGGCACACGCCCGTCATCCTGCCATGTCCGGCGCGCTTCGACCTGACCAGCCGCATCACCGGCGCATCAGGGCACCTTAGCGTGCCCGGTGCAGCGAGAGCCTGAAAACTGCGGCCGCAGTCTCACCCCGCAGCGCGCATGGTCCGCTTGGCCTTGCCCGCCTCGGCGGTTTCTGACTGGTGCGTCTTGCCGAGCAGAATTGCGCGACAGGCCTCGAGTTCCGCGATCGCCTTGGCGATATCGCGTGCCCGGGTGGTTCCATTTCGTGGCGGGACAGCGGACGGCTTGTGCGTCGAGCGGTGCGCTTCGGCCTTGGGTCTACGCTCAGAGGCCGAGGCGGCCGAGGATGCGCGCTCAGCGGGTGGTTGCGCCGCCGCCTCGCGATCACGATCCGGCGATACCGGGGCTGAGGCCCGCGCACCTGAAGACTTGCCCTCGACGTCGGATCCAACACGTTTGACGACGTCGACACCGCGCTCGCGCAGGATCTTTTGAACGCCCTTGATCGTGTAACCTTCTGCGTGCAGGAGATGACGAATACCGCGAAGCAGTTCCATGTCCGCCGGCCTGTAATAGCGGCGGCCGCCGCCGCGCTTCATCGGCTTGATCTGGGGGAACTTGACCTCCCAGAATCGGAGCACGTGCTTTTGGAGTTCCAATTCCTCGGCCACCTCGCTGATGGTCCGGAATGCTTCTGCCGCTTTCGCCATCGCTGCCCTCTCGCGCTATGACTTCGTTGCGTTCTGCGTCTTGCGGCCTGTCGGGCGTACGCCGAAGCGTGCTCGTCGCAAGTTGAGCCCCCGCATGCGGCTCATTCAAGCGTCAGGCCGTTGTCGCTCCTCCTGTTATCGCTTTGCGCTGTGCATGATCGCCATGCCGCAAACATGGCGTACCTTACCTTGTGCTCTTATGTATTCGCGGCCCCATGACAAACGCCGGTTGCCGCATCACTCAGGCCCCGCTTGGCCCACGATGGTGTGAATAACCGTCCGGCTGACGGCACACCCGACCCGTTCGATAGAAATCACACTGCAAGTCTATAGCATCACCCGCGCCGCCTGCCGCCTGCGCAAACGCGCGGCCTGGACGGAAGACAACAACCGCTGCAATCGGGAAACACCAAGCAAGTAACCTGCGCCAGAATGCGCATCACGCGTGCGAATTGCCTGAGGCGGAACGCTCAGACATGCCCTGGTTGATGCGGTCCTTCATGATGTTGGAGGCCCGGAACACCAGAACACGACGCGGAGTGATCGGAACTTCCTGGCCCGTCTTTGGGTTGCGACCGATACGCTCACCCTTTTCACGGATACCGAAGGAACCGAACGACGACAGCTTGACGTGCTCGCCGCGTG
>CAZDNY010000350.1:0-4145 GCA_964506885.1 uncultured Hyphomicrobiaceae bacterium
CTGGCCCCGGCCTCGTCGATCACATCGATCGCCTTGTCCGGCAGGTGCCGCTCGTTGATGTACTTTGCCGACAGCTCCACCGCGGTCTTGATCGCCTCATTGGTGTATTTGATCTTGTGGTATTCCTCGAAATAAGGCTTCAGCCCCTTCAGGATCTCGATCGTATCCTCGACGGTCGGCTCCTTGACGTCGATCTTCTGGAAGCGGCGCACCAGCGCGCGGTCCTTTTCGAAATGCTGGCGATATTCCTTGTACGTGGTCGAACCGATGCAGCGCACGGTGCCCGACTGCAACGCCGGCTTCAGCAGGTTGGAGGCATCCATCGCCCCGCCAGAAGTCGCACCCGCACCGATCACGGTGTGGATCTCGTCGATGAACAGCACCGCTCCGGGATAGTTCTCGATTTCCCGCATCACGGCCTTCAGCCGCTCCTCGAAGTCACCGCGATAGCGCGTGCCTGCCAGCAGTGTGCCCATATCGAGCGCAAAGATGGTGGCTTCGCGCAGCACTTCCGGCACTTCGCCCTGGACGATCTTGCGCGCAAGTCCTTCCGCAATCGCCGTCTTGCCGACGCCCGGATCGCCCACCAGCAGCGGATTGTTCTTCTGACGGCGGCACAGAACCTGGATCGTGCGCAGGACTTCCGCCTCGCGTCCGATCAGCGGATCGATCTTTCCGTCACGCGCCTTCTTGTTGAGATTGACGCAGTAGGAGTTGAGCGCGTCCTGACCCGATTTCTTTTCCTCGCCCTCGCGCACGGCTTCCTCGTCGACGCCTGACACCGGTCGCGGCTCGGAAAGACCGGGACGCTTGGCAAGGCCATGGCTGATATACTGGATTGCATCGAACCGCGTCATGTCCTGCTCCTGCAGGAAATAGGCGGCGTGGCTCTCGCGTTCCGCGAAAATAGCGACCAGCACGTTCGCACCCGTGACCTCTTCGCGGCCCGAAGACTGCACGTGCACGACCGCGCGATGAATGACGCGCTGGAATCCCTGTGTCGGCGTCGCTTCCGACGACGATTTCATCACCAGGTAGTCGAGTTCATTGTCGAGAAATTCGGTGATGCGCTGACGCAGCTTGTCGAGATCAACGTTGCACGCGCGCATGACCGACGCCGCGTCACGATCATCGATCAGGGCAAGCAGCAGATGCTCCAGCGTTGCCGCCTCGTGACTGCGCTCGTTGGCATATTCCAACGCGCGGTGCAGGGCGGTTTCCAGGCTCTTTGAGAATGACGGCACGGGACCTGCTACTCCTTGTCAAACGGATGCTGCTGCTTGGCGCACGTTGATGCGTGAGCGCTCATGCACGCCAGAACTGCAACCTCTTCCACCTTGGCACTGGTGAGCGCGCCGGTAAAGCCGCCGCAACCCGCAATGCCGCGATAGTGAACCTTCAACATTACCCTTGCCGCATCCTCCCTGGGTAACAAGTTACTCTTTCTCCATGGTGCACCTGAGCGGATGCTGGTTCTGTCGGGCGAAATCCATCACCTGGGTGACCTTCGTCTCCGCCACCTCGAACGTGTACACCCCGCACAGTCCGACACCTTTGTGGTGAACATGCAGCATGATCCGCGTCGCATCCTCGCGGTCCTTGTTGAAGAACCGCTCCAGAACCAGCACGACGAACTCCATCGGTGTGTAGTCGTCGTTCAGCAGCAGCACCTTGTAGAGGTTCGGCTTCTTCGTCTTCGGCCGGGTCTTCGTGACGATGCTCGTACGGCCTTCACCGTCGCCGCCCTTGTTGGCGTCGTCACCATCACCACTCATCAAGATCCAGTTCGCGCCTTCCATCGTTCCGCGCTCCACCGCGGTATCTCCCGCATCATGACCAGACTCTGTCCGGGATCCTGGCTCGCTCGCACAAACGTCCGCCAGCAAGCGAGTCATGCGATCCCGACCTCTCACCATTTGTACCGGACCCGGCAGCCCTCTTGCAATCGACCACGAGCTCCCGCCTGAAACCAATCGGCGCAGGCCACAGTTGTATCATCACCAGCTTCTGGGAAAGCGAAACGCATGCCAAGAGAGCCTGCCGCAGCGCTCGCGGTCGTACTGTCGGCACCTAATGTTGGGTTTCTCAGAGACAAAAAAAGACCCGGCGTCACCGCCGGGCCTCAAAAGCCGGAATTTGGCCTTGTCCGTGATCAGCGGCTGCCCTGGAGCAGCTTTTCCATCGGGCGATAGGCTTCCTTGGCAAGCTCAGCATACATCGAGCCGACCTTGGCCATCTGGTGCATGTACTCGTCGTAGCTCCGCTTGACGTACTTGGACTGAATGTCGACGGCCTGCTCGAGCGATTTGGCGCTCATGAGCTTCTCCAGCGTCTGCGTGCCGTCCTCGAACGAACGCTTCGTATAGTCGGAGAATTCGGCCGCAATGGCCTGCCAGCCCTTGCTGAACTCACCGAACATCTTCATGGCCGCGTCCATGTTGGTCTGGCCAAGCTTCTGAAAGTCCTCGATACCTGTCATCATGGTGACACCTCTTGGGTTCTGATTTGCTGGCAGACGAAACGGCTCATCTCGTCGCCTCGACAACTGGGTCGGATTTGCTGCATTGCACAAATTCCTTGTCCTACACATAGCTCTGCCCGTGAAAGAGTTCAATAGGCATTTTGCTGCATCGCACAAAAAATCTGGATCTGCCCCCGCCACGCCCCCCGTTAACCTCGTTTTTCCTCGGCTCGGCCTAGACTTGCCAGTCAATGAGGCAGCCCACGTCAAAAAGCTGCCCAACAAAGATGGTTCCCTTCCACGATTGAAGGGGCACCAGCCGCGGGGAACGGGGTCAAGAGGCGGTAATTCATGACCGCTTTCTCGAAACGCCGCGGTTTCGACAGGGCTTGCGTTTCGAGCAGAAGGTCATGATCGGACCGATCGAGGGATATTCGCGTCCATTTTTCAGGCACGTGCGTGCTGTTATTTCAGCAGCCGCGCTGGTTTGTGCGCTGTTCGCAGTGAGCGCGCCTGCCTACGCCGCCAAGGACGCCGCCATGGTTATCGACGCCAACACCGGCCGCGTCCTTTACGACGATGACGGCGACAAGCCTCGCTATCCTGCCTCCCTGACCAAGATGATGACGCTTTATCTCACCTTCGAGCTCATCGAAAAGGGACGTCTGTCTTTCGACGACAAGATCCGTATTTCCGCACAAGCCGCAGCCCAGCCGCCCTCCAAGCTGGGCCTTGATGCCGGCGACACCATCACGGTGCGCAATGCGGTGCTGTCTCTCGTTACCAAATCGGCCAACGACATCGCCGTGGCGCTCGCCGAGCACATTGGTGGCAGCGAACACAACTTCGCCCGTCTCATGACGAACAAGGCACGCGCGCTTGGCATGTCCAACACGACGTTCCGCAACGCCTCAGGTCTGCCCAATTCCGAGCAGCTCACCACCGCCCGCGATATGCTGACCCTCGCGCTGCGCCTTCAGGATGACTTTCCGGCCCACTACAAGCTCTTTTCGACCCAGCGCTTCAGCTATGCCGGCAAGAGCTACCGCAACCACAACACGCTTCTGCGCAGCTATCGCGGCACGGACGGCATCAAGACCGGCTACACCCGCGCTTCAGGATTCAATCTGGTCTCGTCCGTCCATCGCGGCAACAAGCACCTCGTCGCCGTCGTCTTTGGCGGCAAGACCGCAGGCCGTCGCAATGCGCGCATGCGCGCGATCCTCGACCGGTCCTTCATCAAGGCCTCGACGCGCCGCACCCGCAAACGCGTCACCTCCCCGGAACTGATCGCCAAGCCGCGTCAGGTCAAACGCCCCGTTGTCAGCCGGCTGGCGCCGACCAGTCCGCCGCCGCTGCCGGGCGCAACACCACCGGCCGCACGCATGGGCATCGCCGCAGCAGCGCCCGCGCCCGACACGCGCAACGCCGCAGCCGCTGCGCCGCCCCAGACCGAGCAAGCCGAAGACAGCCCCGCACACAGCATTTCGATCGCCAAGGTCCGGCGCATCGGCGTTGCCGAGCATCTGTCGCGCCAGCGCACAGCCGCCCGGCAGGCACGCGCCAATGGGACCGCCGGTACAACCGAGCCGCGCTCCATCTCTGAATTGATCGCCAGCACCGCAAGCGCCCCCGGCACCGGCCGCGCAGGCCTGGGCATGCAGGTCGATGGCGCCATCACCCC
>CAZDNY010000351.1:0-4144 GCA_964506885.1 uncultured Hyphomicrobiaceae bacterium
GGCCTCGTCGAGGATCAGGATAGGCGCATCCTTCAAGAGCACCCGTGCAATGGCGATACGCTGGCGCTGACCGCCCGAAAGCTTGACGCCGCGCTCGCCGACGTGCGCATCGTAGCCGCGCCGCCCCTTCAGATCCGTCAGGCCCTCGATGAACTCGTGCGCATGCGCCCGCTTGGCCGCAGCGATCGCCTGCTCGCGCGTTGCATCGGGGCGCCCATAGACGATGTTGTCCATCACCGAGCGGTGCAACAGCGAAGTATCCTGCGTCACCATGCCGATCGCAGCCCGAAGCGAGTCCTGCGTCACGTGCGCGATGTCCTGCTTATCGATCAGGATGCGCCCGGCCTCCAGGTCGTAGAACCGCAGCAGCACAGACACGAGCGTCGACTTGCCCGCACCCGAACGCCCCACGAGCCCGACCTTCTCGCCGGGCCGGATTGTCAGCGACAGGTTGTCGATCACACCCTGGCCATCCGAAAGCCCGCGATCCTTGCCGTAGTTGAAATGGATCGCCTCGTAGCGGATCTCGCCCTTCGTCACTTTCAAGGGCTTGGCCTCGGCCACGTCGGTCACGACGCGCTCGCGCGCGATCGATTCGATACCGTCTTGCACGACACCGATGTTTTCGAACAGGCCTGCCACCTCCCACATGATCCAGTGCGCCATGCCCTGCAGCCGCAGCACGAGGCCGACCGACAGCGCGATCGCACCCGTGGTCACGGCATCGGCCGTCCACAGCCACACGGACAGCCCGGCAACAGTTGCGAGCAACAACGCATTGAGGCAGTTGAGCGTGAAGGTGAGCCACGTGACGAGCCGCATCTGCCGGTAGACCGTACCCAGGAAGGTCGCCATCGAGTCCTTGGCATAGCTGTCCTCTCGCTCGGCATGCGCGAACATCTTCACCGTCTGGATATTGGTGTAGCTGTCCACCACGCGCCCCGTCATTACCGAGCGCGCGTCCGCCTGCTCCGTCGAGATGCGACCCAGCTTCGGGATGAAATAGCGCATCGCGCCGATGTAGGCGGCAAGCCAGGCCAGCATCGGCGCAGATAGCCTGAGATCCGTGGTCGCGAACACCGCAACCGCGCCCAGGAAATAGACCGAGACATAGACCAGCACCTCGGCGATCTTCATGACCACCTCGCGCACCGCCACCGAAGTCTGCATCACCTTGGCCGAGATGCGCCCGGCGAAATCGTTCTGGAAGAACGCCAGCGATTGCCGCAGCACATAGCGATGCGCCATCCAGCGCGTGCGCATGGCAAAGTTGCCCATCAATCCCTGGTGGATGAAGGCTTCGTAGACGAGCTTCAATGCCGGCAGGAGGATCAGCACCACCCCGGCCATGAAGAGCAGGAACGGTCCACGCTCCGACCAGAACGTGGCCCGGTCCGCCGCCGCCAGCCAGTCGACCAGCCGGCCGAGGAAGGCGAACAGCGACACCTCGATCAGCGCGATCGTCGCGGCGAGCCCCGAAGAGACCGCCAGCAGCGGCCAGAACGGACGCGTATAGTGGACGATGAACGGCCAGAAGCGCGCCGGCGGCATATCGGGCGCCGCCGCCGGGAAAGGCGCTCCCGCGCGTTCCAGCCAATTGAAGAACCTGTCGATCATACCAACTCTGCCGTCGCGCCTGCGCGCGCCCTGATACCGGGCCGATCGGCCCCCGCGCGCCATCAGCACGCCCTCTTGCTCTTGCATCCTAGATAGGACGCGCGTGCCCATCTGACACGGGGTCTGTCGTCGCGGGACCCGCTTTCGTTCGAAAACCCATTTGCAAAACGTGGGTTTGCTCGCCGCGTTCCGGCATCCTGACACGCCTGCGCTGGTCTCGCTATTCTGTGCGACACCACGATCGGCAGGCTTGGCCGCGCCGCTCACTGCCTTGCCCCGGTGCACATGCCGCGATAAGGGTCGAGGACGTCGAAACCAAGGCACCGAAGCCAGATCACGCGGCCGACCGCCACCAATGCCAGGATCCGGAGTGACCACATGCAAATGCCGCCCGAGGCCGAACTCGATCAGATGAAGGCCCGCGCCCGCACGTGGTTCGAAACGCTGCGCGACGATATTTGTTCAGCCTTCGAAAAGCTCGAGGACGACCTGCCGCCCGGCGTCCAGTTCTCGCTGCGCCCGCCCGGCCGTTTCGAGCGCACCCCGTGGGAGCGTACCGATTCCAGCGGAAAGCCGGGCGGCGGCGGCACCATGAGCATGATGGGCGGTCGCGTTTTCGAGAAGGTCGGCGTTCACACCTCCACCGTCTACGGCGAATTCGCGCCCGAGTTCCGCAAGCAGATCCCCGGCGCCGAGGAGGACCCGCGCTTCTGGGCTTCGGGCATTTCGCTCATCGCCCATATGCAGAACCCTTTCGTGCCTGCCGTGCACATGAACACGCGCATGGTAGTGACGTCGAAATGGTGGTTCGGCGGCGGCGCCGACCTGACCCCGGTACTCGACAAGCGCCGCACGCAGGACGACCCCGACACGGTCGCCTTCCACGCCGCCATGAAAGCCGCCTGTGACAAGCACGCAATCGCCGATTACGACAAGTTCAAGAAGTGGTGCGACGAATATTTCTACCTGCCGCACCGCAAGGAGATGCGCGGCATCGGCGGCATCTTCTACGACTACGTCACGCCCGAGGAGAAGGACGGCGGATATGAAGCGGCGCTGGCCTTCACCCAGGACGTCGGCCGCGCCTTCCTCGACATCTATCCCAAGCTCGTGCGCAGGAATTTCGACACCGACTGGACCGAAGCCCACCGCGACGAGCAGTTGATCCGCCGCGGCCGCTACGTCGAGTTCAACCTGCTCTACGACCGCGGCACCACCTTCGGCCTGAAAACCGGCGGCAACGTCGATAGCATCCTGTCCTCCATGCCGCCGCTGGTGCGCTGGCCTTGAGGCACCCCGCGATCCTTACACCAGCTTTGGGCTGATGGCGGACCACGTTCATTTCGATTCTGAAGCGGCAGAAACCATGCAGATTTGCACGATCTAGAAACCCTTCTGCTCTACCTTCCCAAGTTGCAAGGCGGAACGCATCGGGCTGCGGGAGGTTGCATTGTACACATTGATCTTCGGTGTGGCCTGGACGGTCATTGCTGCGGTGTTTTCGATTGCGATGCGCTTTCAACCCGAGTGGTCAGATGAGTCCCTGCTCTTCAAAGTCATTATGACGATGCTGCCTTTTGCTGGACTCTTGGCCATCATAGACGGCTTGCGTCGGGTCCGCCGATATCGAAGCGTGAGAGCAAAACATTCGCCTGAAGGCCCGATATTCGTTTGGACAGATTTCGACGGATCCGAACGGCGCGACAGGATCGATCCGCGTCCCCAATGGGATAAAGACGATCGCAACTTCGCAGACTGATCTAATCCGGGCTTCCCCGTCATTTGGCTGAGTGTCGGTCCAGCAAGGCTTGTTTCGCAATGACCCACGCACATTTGGCATTTGAGCTGGACGGTTTCGACGATCCAGACGAAGCAGTTGCCGAAAACATCAATGGTATCCACGGCAAGGCGCTTGGCGAACATGTCGCGCGCGAACTCTCGATGCGCGGTTACAAAGTAAGCGACATCTGGCCTGAGGATCACGGATGGGACTTTGAAGCGACCAAAGGAGACAGAGTCTACCTGCTTGCTTGCTGTGTGCTTCTGAGCGGCGACGAAGAGCCCGATAAATCGAGCAACGAGGCCCACATCACATGGTCCCGAAACCGATCATTTCTCGACACATTGAGGGGGCGGAACGCTCTCAACTCAGAAGATGAAAGCGTCATCGATCTCCGTGAAATTGCCACCAATCTTGGCGCCAAGACCCAGCCTGAATTCGACATCGCATGACCGGCAACTTGTCTGAGACTTCCCCTCGCAGGTTGGATTAGGCGCGTCATCAACACCGTAAAGCGCCACGCGAATTACGGTACCTTCCGTCGCGACGTCTCAACCTGAGCCGGCGGGTCGCTGTGCTCGGAATTGCTGCGCATTCCTGCGCTCCTAACCCGCCCTGCCGCGACACCACGCTACTCCGCCGCGTCCGCCTTCTCCTTTGCCGGCTCCGCGTCCGCAACCTTCTCGATCTTGCAGGCGCAGAACTTGAACTCGGGGATCTTGCCCATCGGATCGAGCTGCGGATTGG
>CAZDNY010000352.1:0-4141 GCA_964506885.1 uncultured Hyphomicrobiaceae bacterium
CGGGAGGGCTGGCCCGGGACACAGCCGCCGTGCCCAATGGCAGGCGACGCCGATGATCACAGAGGGGGGGAGGGTTGGAAGGCATATGCAACTCGAAGTAGCGGTAGAGCTTCCAAGCCCCCAACTTGTCTGGTTGCGGACTGGCGCCGCGCGATGAACAACGAGCCCATCGCGACCAGTCATGTGTGGACGCGCCCAGTGGCGTCCGGTCGGGTCCGATTGGCCAGCCGCACTTGGCTTCCCGGCCGCCAGCCGCTAAAGTCCCGCCAGTTCAAATCCCTACCGCAGGAGCTTCCGAGGGTCTGCGCGACACCGCACGCGTCGGAAGGGTCCGCCGGCAGCAGCCTATCGCCGGGCATACCACCTCTTCCCGGCCATCCCTTTTCAAGTTCATGCGCCTCGCGGTGATGCGGCCGGGACGAGGGGCGGACGGGTCCTCCGCGGCCTGAGCCACACAACCAAGCGACCCAGGCCACCGCACGCCACGTGGCCGAAGCAACACAACAGCGATGACGGAGCCCACCTATCCATGACCGATCGACTCGAGATCACCTTTGCCCCCCTCAACAAGCGCACCGACGCCGTCACCGGCTTGATCGTCGGCGAAGGGCTGCACCTGGGCAGCGCCGGCAGTGGTTTCAACGACACGTCCAAAGGCAGCATTTCGAAGGCGATCGAGGCAGCCGAGTTCAAGGGGCGCACCAAGCAGACCGTTGAGATCCTGGCGCCGACCGGTCTCGATATCAAACGGCTCATCCTGATCGGATGCGGCAAGCCCGCCGAGAAATCCCAGAACGATTGGGTCATGCTGGGCGGCGCTGCACTGGGCAGCCTGATCGCGCGCAAGTGCGAAACCGCAAGCCTGATCGTCGAGATCGACGACAGCACCGAGGAGACTGCGAGTGAAATTGCCGCCATGGTCGCGCAAGGTGCGCTCCTGCGTCACTACACGTTCCGCAAATACCTGACTCGCACGACGGACACCGACAACGGCAACGGCTCGACCAACGACGAAACGGGTACCGCAAAGAAGGCCGCCGCCCGCCGCGAAGGGTTGCATAAGCTCACCATTCATTGCCCGCAGCCCGACAAGGCCAAGGCCGCCTTCCAGCGACTGCGCGGTATCGCCGAAGGGGTCATGCTGGCACGCGACCTCGTCAACGAACCAGCAAACGTGCTGGGCCCCGTAGAGTTTGCCGCCGAGGCCAAGAAGCTCGAAAAACTCGGCGTCCAGGTTCAGATCCTCGACGACAAGGAACTCAAGAAGCTCGGCTTCGGCGCGCTTCTGGCGATCGCCCAGGGGAGCGTCCGGCCTGGCCGCGTCGCCATCATGCATTGGAATGGCACCAAGGCGAAAAAGGCGTCGGCTCCGGTCTGCTTCATCGGCAAGGGCGTCGTCTTCGACACCGGCGGCATCTCGATCAAGCCCTCGGCCGGCATGGAGGACATGAAGGGTGACATGGGCGGTGCAGCCTGCGTCACAGGCCTCATGCATGCGCTGGCCGCCCGCAAGGCCAACGTCAACGCCATCGGCCTCATCGGCATTGTTGAGAACATGCCATCGGGCACAGCGACCCGCCCCGGCGACATCGTCACATCGCTGTCCGGTCAGACCATCGAGGTCTTGAACACCGACGCCGAAGGCCGGCTCGTGCTGGCCGACGTCATCAGCTACGCCATCGACCGCTACAAACCCCGCTTCATCATCGACCTGGCAACGCTCACCGGCGCCATCATGGTGGCACTCGGCAAGGAATACGCCGGCATGTACGCCAACGATGACACCCTGGCCCAGCAGCTTTCCGAAGCCTCGGCCGCAACAGGGGAGAAGGTCTGGCGCATGCCGCTCGACAAGGCCTTCGACAAGCTCATCGACTCCAAGAACGCCGACATGAAAAACATCGGCGGGCGCTGGGCAGGGGCCTGCACCGCCGCCGCCTTCATTCAGCGCTTCGTCAAGGACACACCCTGGGTTCACATCGATCTCGCCGGCACCGCAATGGCATCCGATCGCAACGACATCAACCAGAGCTGGGGATCGGGTTGGGGCGTGCGGCTGCTCGACCGCCTGGTCGCCGACCACTACGAGAAATAGTAAGCTGGCTGTCGGCGGGCATGCGACAAGGGTGCGTGTCCGCAAGACAGCCGGGCGGACCAGAGCCAGGGTCATCGACCACGAAGATGAGGTCGCCGAGATCGCTCGAATTTTGCCGACGACCAAAAATCGCCGACCTGCAACAATCTGATCTCAGAACCACCCCAACCATTATTTTCCATAATATGTCTTACGCGAATGGAGCAGAGTCCCGACAGTCGCATCGCTCTAAGGCCTGCTCGAAGCGTTGATTCGGCCAAAATCGATGATCTGCTCCTGCGCTCCTATTCCGCGTTGCTGCCACCGTATTACGACGCCGACGTGCTGTCTGCCGCCCTTCCTCTGATGGTCAGGTCGAACCCCAAGCTGATTGCCTCCGGCCGCTTCCTCGTTGCCGTGCTTGGCGACACGGTCGTTGGCTGCGGCGGCTGGTCGACCGACACGCCGGGCAGCGGCATCGTCATCCCTGGAGTAGGCCACGTGCGCCACTTCGCCACCGATCCAGCTCATCTGCGCAAAGGCATCGCGAGTGCCATCCTTTCGCGTTGTATGAACGAGGCCCACGCCGCCGGTCTCACCACCCTCGATTGCTTCTCCACGCGTGCCGCCGAAGCGTTCTACGCCGCCTCCGGTTTCGTCGCGATCGCACAGCGCAATGTCATGCTTGCCGACAGGGTTGCATTTCCCGCCATCGAGATGCGCTGCGCGCTCTAGCGCATGCCTTTTGCGAGCGGCTCAAAGCAGCGCGGTTTCCGAGCGCACCACCATCTCCGCGATCAGCACCGCGAAGATCGCAACCACGAATCCCGTCAGCACGTTGACCGAGATCGCGATGCCTGCGATCGGTGCCCAGTCCGTCCCCACGATGGGCTTCAAAAGCGCCACGATCACGCTGTCGATATAGAGCTTCATGCGGAACAAGAGTTCGCTGCCCTGCTCCACCGATGGCTTTACGGGGGTCTCGAAAATGAGCGTGCGCCCCATCTCCGCCAGATCCGGTGTGCGTACCTTGCCGAAGCTCGATAGCAGGTACAGGCCCGCCGAGTAGATGAAGCCCAGGATCGCCGCCAGCCGGAAGTAGCCCCAGCGCGCCGGTTTCGCATCGAGCCTGTGCGCCAGGCCGCGCAAGATCATCGTCGCCAGGTAGAGCGTCACCCCGAACACGACGGCGATCCAGAACAGCCGGGCGGGATCTGTACCCGAGAAGGTCAGCAGCGCGACGATACCGCCGACCGCCGCCCGCACCAGAGAACTCGTCGTCGCCACGAACGGCACCAGCAGCCCGGCCCTGGGGCCGCGCGAACCGAAATAGAACGGCAGTTCGTGCTTGAGGCGTGCGTGCTCCAGGAACATGCCCTGCAGGAAAGCCAAGCCCGCCGCCACTCCGGCGAAAATCAATGGGTGATGCAACCCGAGCCAAGCGACGCCGACCACTGCGGCAACCTCGCAGATCATGATCAGGGCGTTGACGAGAAAGCGCACCGCGGCCATACCCCTCGCGTTGCAGATCGTTCCGATCCGCCCGCATGCCATGCCGAGCGCCCGCACCGCGCGTGAACGCCCCTGCCCTCACTCACTAGCCCAAGGACGGCCCGCGAACAATGACCGACACGCCAGCGGACAAGCCCCCAGCCGACGACCGCAAGACCCTCGCCGACCTCCTCGAGGTGATGAAGGCGCTGCGCACGCCCGTCACCGGCTGCCCGTGGGATCTGGAGCAGAATTTCGCGTCGATCGCCCCCTACACCATCGAGGAAGCCTACGAGGTCTCCGACGCCATCGAACGCGGCGACATGGCAGACCTCGAAGAGGAGCTGGGCGATCTGCTGCTGCAGGTCGTCTATCATTCCCGCATGGCGCAAGAGCAGGGCCTGTTCGATTTCCACGACGTTGCCCACGCCGTGACGACCAAGATGATCCGCCGCCACCCTCACGTGTTCGGCACGGCGGAAGAACGCGCAGCCGGTGCCGCCCCGGGCTTCTGGGCACGCATCAAGGCAGAGGAGAAAGCCGAGAAGGACAAGCTGCGTCGGCAGCTCGCAGTCA
>CAZDNY010000353.1:0-4115 GCA_964506885.1 uncultured Hyphomicrobiaceae bacterium
ATTCGCCCATCAACGATGATGGCGCCACACGGAGAGCATCACGGGTCGCCATGCAACGTTTTTCCCAAACGATATGCGCTCTGAGTCGCGACCTCCGCCAGGACCGCCAAGGCACGGTCGCCCTCATGTTCGGACTGGCCGTCTTCATTCTGCTGGCGGTAACCGGCATCGCAATCGATTCCTCGCGCATCAACCGCCTGAACATGCGCACCACGACGGCACTCGATGCCGCGGCCCTCGCGACCGCCAAGACATTGAGACTCGCCGACGCCAGCAACGCCGAACTCAACGCGATTGCTGAAGCCTATTTCGACTCCAACCTGCGCGCCCAGAACCAGTTCGAAGGACGCACCGAGAACTTCGCCGTGGTCATCGACCGCGAAAAAAGCCGTATCGCCATATCCGTCGACATTGTCCTGCCAACCACTATCGGTCGCGTCTTCAACGTCAACGAACACCGCAACACTCTCTCAGCCCAGGCCGTCTACAGCGCCCGCGATATCGAGCTCGGCATGATGCTCGACGTCAGCGGCTCCATGGCGGGCGCCAAGGTTCAGGAACTGCGCAATGCCGCCAAGGATCTCGTCGAGATCGTGCTCGACGATTCACAGGGCCCCACCAAGAACCGCATCGGCATCGCGCCCTATTCGAGCGCGGTGAATGCCGGAATTTATGCACAACTTGCAACGAAGAACCCCAACAAGCCGGCCTCCTCCTGCGTCACGGAACGCCCCGGGGCCCACGCCTTCAAGGACACCAGCCCGTTCAAAGGCCCGCTTGGCAAGAAGACCAACAAATGCACGGACAGCACGGTCGTGCCTCTTACGGCCGATCGCTCGGAATTGGACGATCAAATCGATCAGTTGAGCGCGGGTGGATCGACAGCAGGTCACCTCGGCATTGCCTGGTCCTGGTACATTGTCTCTCCTGAATGGGCGGGATTCTGGCCTGCCGAAAGTACACCGCGCGCCTACGACGATCCCGAAGCCATGAAGGCCGTCATCATCATGACCGACGGCGCGTTCAACACGGCCTTCGAACCCGGCAACGGCAATTCCAGTCAGCAATCCGACAAGCTGTGCGCCAACATGAAGAACGCCGGCGTGACGGTCTTTTCCGTAGGCTTCGAAGCGCCCGCCTCGGCACTCGACGTGCTCCGGCAATGCGCCACCAAATCTTCCTACTTCTTCGAAGCCCAGAACGGCAACGAGCTGCGTGATGCATTCCGGCGGATCGCAAACGAATTGACGGGCCTGCGGCTGACCCATTGACGCCGTGCCGCCACACGCCGCAGTCCAGGAATTAATCGAGTGTAAACGGTCGCCCTGAAAGCATACAAAATTCGCCTGCAAACATAAAATTTAATTCGACTGCTGTCGGAGTTTAGTTTCTAAAAAGGATATTTTCACTATCGACGCTTATGCCTACGAAAATAGGATAGCTTGATTTGAACACATGCCGTGCGAACTACCGTTTCAAAGGCATCTGACATGAACCGCAGAATAGACCACAAAGCGCTGTTTTTCCGTTTCAGCCGCGACACGCGCGGCACTGTCGCGGTGATGTTCGGCTTGATCGTATTCATTTTGCTTGCCTCATCGACGATCGCGATCGATTCCTCGCGCATCAACCGGCTCACAATGCGCGTCAACTCCGCCCTCGACGCTGCCGCCCTGGCGACGGCGCGTGAATTGCGGCTGAGCGGCACCTCGAATGGTGAATTGACCGCGCTTGCCGAAGGCTACTTCAACACCAACCTGCGAGCGCAGCTCGACCTCGAGGGTCGTGTCGAAAACTTCGCCATCGATATCGATCGTGAGCGCAGCGCCATCGCCGTCACCACGGATGTGGTCCTCCAGACGGTCATCGGTCGCGTCTTCAACCTCAACGAATTCCGCACCCGGCTCGAGGCGCGCTCGATCTATGCCGCCCGCGACATCGAACTGGGCATGATGCTCGACGTCAGCGGCTCCATGGGCGGCTCGAAAATCCAGGATCTGCGCGAAGCGGCCAAGGATCTCTCCCGGATCATCCTCGACAGTTCTCGCGGCCCGACCAAGAACAAGATCGGCATTGCGCCCTACTCGACCTCAGTCAACGCGGGCATCTACGCCAACGCCGCCACGGCCGGCGCGTCGAACAATTGTGTCACCGAACGCCGTGGCTCCGAAGCCTTCACCGACGCCAGCCCCTTCACATCTCCGCTGCGCCGCCGGACCAGTTCGTGCCCGAACAGCACGGTCATGCCGCTGAGCGACGAACTCTCGCGCGTCGAAAGCCACATCGATACGATGAACGCCGGCGGAATGACCGCCGGTCATCTTGGCATTGCCTGGGCCTGGTACATCGTTTCGGCAAACTGGTCCTCGTTCTGGCCCGGCGACAGCGCCCCCAGAACCTATCAGGACCCCGAAGTCATGAAAGCCATCATCATCATGACCGATGGCGAATTCAACACCGCCTACGAGTCGGCCAACGGCAACTCGACACAACAGGCAAGGCAACTGTGCGCCAACATCAAGACGTCAGGCGTCACCGTGTTTTCCGTCGGCTTCGAAGCACCCGGCAGCGCTCTGGCGGTCCTGCGCGAGTGCGCCTCCAAGTCGAGCTACTACTTCGATGCGCGCAGCGGCGCCGACCTGCGTGAAGCATTCCGCAGAATTGCCAACGAACTGACCGGCCTGCGCCTCACGATGTAACTCAGAACATCAGACGACGAGCCACTGACGACGCCGCGCCCGCCATGTTCCGGACGCGGCGTTGTCGTTCGAGAGACGCTCCTTGCGCTCCATCAATGCCACACCGCTCATGACGTCCATGCTTGAATGCGAACGGTGCACCAGTCCGTGCGCCGCCTGAACGTCATCCGGCCACAGGGAGACACGATCATGCGCAAGCCGATTTATTCCATGCTCCCCCGCACAACCAAACATGGCGCTGCCGTTGCCGCAGCAGTCATCGCCCTCTTCGCTGGCACCTGCCTTGTCAGCGCTGAGCAGGCCAAGTCCAATCTGACCATGAAGGACCTTGCGCTGGCGGAGGGAAAAACCGACTACATTCTGTACTGCAATGCCTGTCACGGCGCCGACGGCAAGGGCGGCAGCATGGCAGCAATCCTGGTGAAGACGCCAACGGATCTGACCGCATTGAGCGCCGGCAATGATGGCGTCTTCCCATTCTGGCGCGTCTTCTCGGCGATTTCAGGAGATGTCGAGGTCGCAGGACACGACACGTTCCAGATGCCCGAGTTTTGGCGCCGCTTCCAGCGCGAGGAAGGCCTGCCGGGTTATGCGCCTGCCTCGCTGCGCGTGCTGGCGCTGACGCACTATGTGGAAAGCCTGCAGCGTAAATAGAGAACCGGCGACGTCAGAAACCGGCTGCCGGCTTGACGTCTGTGAGGTCGTGACCGAGCTCCTGCCAGCCGTCGGTGCCGTCGGGAAACCAGACCACATTTGCATAACCCCACGACAGCGCGCGCTTGGCCGCATTCCACGACATCCAGCAGTCACGCAGGCAGAAGAACACCAGCGTGGCATTCTTGTTGCCCTCGGTCAGGCGTTCAAGATTGCTCTTGAAGTACGCTTCCGGCGCCTCGGCCAGTTTTCCGTAGCCGACGTTGGGCAGCCAGACCGCGCCGCCGATGCTGTTGTGTTTGGGAGTGCGCCAGATGGCATTGGCCGGCAATCCCGGAGGCTTGGGAGCTTGCGGATAGACATCGATAAAAATCGCGCTGCCGTCCTTGCGCAGGGCTTCGGCCTGCCCGGGGGAGACGACGCGAGCCCCCTGGAGGGTCTTGGGAACAGGCGAGCGATAGTCTGTCATCCTGTAGCCGTCGGGCTCGGCCACCTCGACGGGCGTGGTCGAATGCTCCTGCGCCCAGACCGCTGCACCGCCCCACGAACCGCCCACGACCACCGCCGCGACGATCGCAGATACCAGCAAAGACCGCACTATGCCTGAAATTGCCATGAGGCTCCCCGTCCGATGCGTTGCGCCATCACGGCACTCGACAAGAGAGCACCACGTTGCGCCGACAGAGCCGCCGTCAACCGAAAGCAACCGACGCAGCCAGCGCCTGTCTACTTGCGCGGCACCGTGATTTGATTGTTCTGCTC
>CAZDNY010000354.1:0-4114 GCA_964506885.1 uncultured Hyphomicrobiaceae bacterium
AGGACCATCGCGGTTGTATGTATAACGGCCACAGCCGTTGGGATCGACGTCGACCACGGCTGGGCATCGGGACCGGCTGCGTGAGGGCTCAGCAGCAGCGTGTAGGCGAGGGTCTCCACAGGTGCCTGCATAGCCAGCTTGGCAGTGGCGTGGAACTTTGGATCTGGTCGTAAATTCATCGACCTTCCTCCCGGCTGGTGCTTCGAGGTTGCCGATGAATTTCGGGTCTGCGCGGGATGCAGTTGAGCAATGTAAAATCAGGCAGTGAGTGGGCCGTTCAGCGGCGGACAGCGCTTGCCTCGCAAGCACTGGAAATCTCATAGGTTTCAACAAATTCAGGTCGTAAAATTTTATAACCGGCATGCATTACGCATCAATTCCGCAACATGCGCTAGCTCCGGCATGCGCAAGCATGTTCCCCTCGCTGTTGACTCTCGGTGTCGCGGACCGCACGGTGGAGGCCCTGAACCGCAAACAGCATTGGGCACGCGAACTGTCCGCGGATGCGCCGTAACGCTGCAACAACGTTGCCGTCGCGTCTCAGTTCTCGAAACTGGACAGCAGCGCAACACGACGGATCGATGAAGCAAGCCAGCGCGATTAATCGCACCTGCCGCGCGGTGCAACGATCGACTGGGAACGGATCTGTCTTTGGCCAGTTGCAGTTCTGAAGACCCCAGCCGGAGGAACCGCGAAACATGGCCAAGTCCGCTGCAAGTCCTGACATCTCGCTTCTCGCGAGCGATCGGCGCGGGTCCATTGAACAACGCTGTGAGCGGCTCCTGGCCACGCGCAGGCGCACGCTCGATCTGGCTGCTCCCTTGACCGCCGAAGACATGGTCGTACAGCCCAGCGACGATGCCAGCCCGACGAAGTGGCATCTGGCCCACGTAACATGGTTCTTCGAGACGTTTGTTTTGAGGCGCCACCTGCCGGGCTATGAAGTCTTCGACGAGCGATTTGCCTACTGCTTCAATTCGTACTACGTCGGCGCCGGTGAGCGCCATCCGCGTCCGCGTCGGGGCCTCCTGACACGGCCAACGCTTGACGAGGTGATCGCATATCGGCGCCACGTCGATGCAAAGCTGGACGAGTTGCTCACCAGGCCCGAAGGCTCGTCGCGGGAGGTGCAGTCACTCATCGAAATCGGCATCAATCACGAGCAGCAGCACCAGGAACTGATGCTGACGGACATTCTTTGTGTTTTTGCAGAAAATCCGCTGGCACCCGCCTACCTGGAACGCCATACCGATACAGCCGCAAAGGGCAGCGATAACGCCCCGCCGATCAGTTGGATCAGTTTCAGCGGCGGCATCCACGCCATCGGCCACGCTGGCGAGCAGTTTGCATGGGATAACGAAACTCCGAGCCACAATGTCCTGTTGCAGCCCTTCCGGATCGCGGACCGCCTGGTGACCAACGGCGAATGGCTCGACTTCATCGAGGATGGAGGCTACCGCGATCCCCTGTTGTGGCTGTCCGATGGATGGGCGCAAGTTGAGCGTGAGAACTGGCAGGCGCCATTGCGCTGGCGGCGCGCTGACGGGGCTTGGCTGCAGATGACCCTTCACGGACTCCAGCCGATCGAGGCAGCCGCCCCCGTGACGCATGTAAGTTACTTCGAGGCAGATGCGTATGCCCGTTGGGCCGGCCGCCGGCTGCCGACGGAGTTCGAATGGGAAACGGCGGTCCGCCGCGCCGGTGAATTGCCCACAGCGAGAACGCCACATGAGAGCTTCACCCCTCGGCCACTGCAGGCATCTGCGGGAAGTGCGCTCCAGCAGGCCTTCGGTGAAGTCTGGCAGTGGACGGCGAGCGCCTATCTCCCCTATCCCGGCTATCGCGCACCGGCGGGCACGATCGGCGAATACAACGGCAAGTTCATGGTCTCGCAGCATGTGCTGCGCGGTTCGTCTTGTGCCACGCCTGCCGGTCACGCACGGCTCACGTATCGCAATTTCTTCTATCCCCATCAGCGCTGGCAATTCACGGGCGTGCGGCTGGCAAGCGAGATCGATCAATGACCGGCACGAATACTGCGCGCCTGCCGCGCAAGGCACACGGCCAATTCACGCGCAACGCAGATGAAACCGCTGACGCGCGCTTTGCCCATGACCTCATCTTCGGACTGTCACTGAGGCAGAAGCAGCTACCCAGCAACTACTTCTACGACAGCCAAGGCAGCCAACTTTTCGAGCAGATTACGCGCCTTCCCGAGTACTATCCAACACGTACCGAAATCGCGATTTTGGAGAAGAACGCACAAGACATTGTCCGTCATGTCGCACCGAAAGCCATGATGGTCGAGTTCGGCTCGGGGTCCAGCCGAAAGACCGAGATCCTGCTCGACGCAATTCCCGAACTCGCTGCCTATGTTCCCATCGACGTGTCGCTGGATGCTCTTGAGGACGCCCGCGCACGCCTTGCCCGTCGCTTCCCCTCCTTGCCAGTGAAACCTCTGCAAGGCGATTTCACAACCTTGACGTCTCTGCCCGGACTCGTGGATGAGCCGCCCCGGATCGGCTTTTTTCCAGGCTCGACCATCGGAAACTTCGCTCCCGAACAGGCAACAGCGCTGCTTGCACGATTCGGGTGGATTCTGGGTCGCGAAAGCAGGCTCATCATCGGGGTAGATCTGGTGAAGGATCGCGATGTTCTGCTGCGCGCCTATGACGATGCGGCAGGAGTGACGGCCGCCTTCAATCTCAACCTTCTGGCTCACGCGAACCGGCGCTTCGGAGACATTTTCGACCTTAACGCCTTCACGCACCGGGCCACCTACAATGAACGCGAAAGCCGCATCGAGATGTATCTCGTCAGCAAGACGGCACAAGAGATCACACTCTTCGGGCACACGATCCGGTTTGGCGAAGGCGAAACATTGCGCACCGAGTTGTCGCACAAGTACACACTTGAGCATTTCGCTCAACTTGCTGCCACTGCGGGCTGGCATCGCGAACGCGTCTGGCTCGACGATGAGAAGCGCTTCAGCGTGCAGGCTCTGCGCCAAATCGCCTAGCCTCCTCTCCCGGTGTCACTGACAGGCATCTTCGCGCCCGTCTTATCGGCGCATGAGCTAAACCTTCCTGCGCAGCTTCAACTCAATTTGAAGATCCGGAACGATGTGATCTGGCTGCCGTTTTCACTGCGAAACCGGAATCAGATGGAGGCGAATAATGCATCAATCGACCAGATACGCGCCCATGGCTTTGGCGATCGCGACCGCCGTCTGCGCTTTGACCTTGCCCACGTCGACCGCCCTCGCCCTGACACCTCAGGCTGCAGTCCTGGTGAAGGATGCACGCCCGGCGCACGCCCCTCTCATCCAAGAGGCAAAGTGGCGCAAACGCCACCGTCGTGGATGGCGCAGGCACAAAGGGGGCTTCCGCGCACATCACGGAAGACGACATCGTGGCTGGCGGCATCGTCACCATAGGAGGCACCGTCATCACAGGCATCACATCGGCCCCGCCATCGGTCTGGGTATCATCGATCTGTTGATCGGAGGCTCGATCGCCGCGTCGAGAGCAAACTACGGTGACCGCTGGGAGCGGTGCGACGCTCGCTATCGGTCATTCCGGTGGAGCGACGGCACTTTTCAGCCGTACGGTGGAGGCCCGCGCAGGCTTTGCCCGTACTTGCGCCGCTGACGGCGATTTCAACCGATAGCAGTCAAACTGCTTGACAGGCGCAGCAGCAGCCCCCCAAGCGGCTGCTGCGCTTGTTGCCTGCCCAAACCATTGCAACACTTCGCACTAACTTGCTACCCCTGAATTAACTCGCCTGCCCTGCGTTCTGGTCCGCAAATCAGCCGAAGCCACCAGGCCGAAGCGGCTTGCACCGAGCGCACCACCTTGCAGTACAGATCTAGGTCGAACGGCTATGGCGCGAGGAGGGCCTGCAGTTCCCGCAGCGGCACAAGAAGCGCAAACGCGCTTCATCATCATGATACATCGGTGATCCGGCTGAGGCCGAAATACCAAAACCACTTCTACCCCGTGTTGACTGCACTTGAAGGCCAACCGGACGCGCAAAGAGTCGGCACTTAGGTCTCAGGATGACCCAGAGCCGACTGTGTTCATGTGCGCAACAGATGCGTGGCATTGGATGCCGA
>CAZDNY010000355.1:0-4104 GCA_964506885.1 uncultured Hyphomicrobiaceae bacterium
GGCCGATGCTGACGTAACCCGCATCCATCAGCCGCTGTGCCGCACGGTTGGCCTGCGCAAAGCGTTGTTCGGTGTCGGGCAGGGAGTCATCATCGATGAGACGCTGATGCTTGATCCGTACCGGCAGATGCGCATAGCCGAACAGAGCGATCCGGTCAGGCGCCAGCTCGAGGACGTGGTCCATGGTCTCATCGAGTGTCTTCAGCGTCTGCAGCGGCAGACCGTACACCAGATCGACGTTGATCCCCTTGATGCCGTGCGCGCGGAAGGTATTGACGACCCAGGCCGTCAATTCGACCGACTGCATCCGGTTGATGGCCTTCTGGACATCTTCGGCGAAGTCCTGCACGCCGATACTGACACGGTTGACGCCCGCTTCAGCAAAGGCCGCGATCCGTTCCTCATCGAGTCCGCGCGGATCGATCTCGACCGCGAACTCGGCGTTCTCGTCGAGTTCGAAGCGCGACTTGAGCTGGCCGGCGAGTGCGCGGATATCGTCGGGCTGCAGAATGCTCGGGCTGCCGCCGCCCCAATGGATGTGCGTGACGCGGTGGCGCGTCTTGATGCGTCCCGAAACCGTGTCGATCTCCCGCTGGAGCGCCTTGAGATAACGCGCAATCGGTGCCTGCTGGCGCGTGATCTTGGTCGAGCAGCCGCAGTACCAGCACAGCTCGTTGCAGAACGGGATGTGGACATAAAGAGAAAGAGGAACTCCGTCGTCCAGCGAATCCAGCCACGCCCCATACATCGACTGGTCGACAGCCGACGAGAAATGAGGTGCTGTAGGATAGCTCGTGTATCGCGGCACCGGCGCAGCGTACCGCTTCAACAATTCGGGTCGCATGGGCCCTCCAGCGCAGCCGGGATTCAGTATGGCCTGAAACCACGGCCTCAACAACTCTTGGCTATGTCAGGTTGCCGCGCCGGCACCGCTGGCGTAGTGCCCGGCCCATGTGGTGCTGTGGCCGAAGCCCATGAGCCGAGTTCCCGCTGCAGCAGCACCGAGCGCAGCAAAGCCTACTCTAGGGGGCGCGGCGGACGGGGCGATTGACCTTGGTCAACGCTTCGGCAGTGGCAAATTGTCGTTGCCGCTGTTGGCGATCCGCGCCCGGTATTCCGGTTCGGCAAGGCGCATGCGCGGCGAACGCCGCGGTGCAATCGGCGCCAGCAGCCGCGCGGACCGGTTGAATTCCCCGATTTTGCGCTGCGGGCGCGGCTTGAACGGAATGACGCAGGGCGCGGGCCCGAGAATTCTGGATTTGCGCCGGCTGGGCGGGAGCACGATGATCGGGTGGAGCAAAACCGGCCTGCGGTCGGAGATGATCCGCGTTGACCGCCCGCCCGCGCTGTCCCGGCTGACCATCAAGCCCCACACGACGCCGAGCAGCGCATAGAAGTGCCGCCAATGGTCGATATCGATCAGCAAGCCCTGGATCAGAATGGCGGTCAAGGAAGCAAACGCGATCAGAAAGTAGCCCTGCAGGCGGGTACGCTTGAGCGCATGGACCAGCCCCCGGCCGAAAGTATAAAGCGCCAGTCCCATGAAGAGTAGACCACCAGCCCAGCCGGCGTTGAGGAACATGCTCAGATAAACGTTGTGCACATCCTCGTGGTGGTAGTGGCGTGGAAACTCGAGCGCTCCGATTCCGAAGGGGTTTTCAAGCAGCGCATCGATCGCCTTGAGTTGCCCGCCGAACCGTCCTTCCGGTCCCAGGTCGTAGCTTTGTGCCAGGTTGGCGCGTTGGGCGAACAGGTCTGAAACCGCATCCGACTGCAAAGCCGTCGCGAGTACGGCCAGCATCACCGCCAGCCCCGCGACGGCCAGCGCGGCAATGCGAAACCTGTCCAGCGTTCGCCGGCTCGTCACGAAGGTGAAGTAGAGATAGACCGCAACGGCGACCGCTGCCCCTGCCCAGGCGCCGCGCGAGAAGCTCAGCAGGATGGCCAGCGCCAGGACCATCATCGCCGCCGCGGCAGGCAGGCCTTTCAGGAGCGGGCGGTGGAACCAGGCATGCAGCGCATAGACCAGGGCCGGTACCAGAAATGGACCGAAAACGTTTGGGTCCTTGAAGGGGCCGCTGGCGCGGTCGAACTTCGTGAACAGCTCGGCAGCGCCGGGCACCACCTCGAAATAACCGGTCAGGGCGGCGACGGCAGCGATCAGGGCCGCCGCAAGATACGCGCGCAGGATCAGGCGCGTGTGCCGCAAGGGATCCCGCGCAACGAAGCCGGCAATGACGATGGCCGCGAGCGAAAGATAAAGCGAAATCGCCATGTGCGTTGTCGCCTTTGCAGTATCGACGGCCGACAGGGCGGCGATGAATCCGAAGCCGCAGATGACCAGCAGAGCCGCCCCCATCACCAGCAGCGGCGGCCGGAAGACGGCGAGCCCCACCACGGGAAGCAGCACGATTAATCCCATCGTCAGGACGTCGGTCGGCGCCGGTTCGGTGAAAACCACCGCACTCGAGGCAATCGCAAGCCAGACCAGACCGAGGGCAAGCCGATGCACAAGGCTCATGCGTTGCCGCGTCAGGGGCTGTGCGAGGCGCGGCGGTAGCGCGGGTCGGATATAGACCCGCCGCCGCATCGCGATGTCCGTCACACTGGCCATGTCAGAGCCGCCGCTCGCTTTTCACCGAACTGCGGCCGTCCGCGCTCATCATCCCCCAGACGATCGCCATCAGGAGGTAGACATGCCGCCAGTGATCAAGATCGATGATGAAACCCTCGAGCGCATTGGCGAGGAACGCAGCGTAGGCAATGAGGAAGAGAGGCTGCATACTTGATGCTCGAAGCGCATGACGCAGTCCGAGCACCAGAGTAAGAACGGTCATCAGCAGATAGAGGCTGCCGCCGAGCCAACCCGCGTTGAGCATCATCGACAGGTAGACGTTGTGCACCTCTTCCGCGTGATGCACGTCGGAAAACACGGTTGCCCCGATACCAAGCGGGTTCTCCAGGATGAGACCCACCGCCTTCGCCTGCCCGCCGAAGCGGCCTTCCGGACCGACGTCGTAGCTCTGCGTAAGACTGGCGCGCTCGCTGAGGAGGCTGACGATACGATCGTTCTGCAGTGCGCCGATGATGACGAGCGCGACGACCAACGCGCCTGCGGCGATCAGTTGAAGGATGCGGGCGCGCCGCTCCGCCGTGGCGGACGTCACATAGGCGAGCCAGCCGAAAGCGACCAGTGCGACGGCGAGGTTCACCCAGGCGCCGCGCGAAAAGCTCAGGAACACACCCAAAGCGAGCATGCCGGCAATCGCAAGCGGCATCGCGATGCGCCGCCACGGCCGGTCGATCGCCAAGTGCAGCGCATAAAGGAACGGCGCCACCAGGAACGGGCCGAACACGTTGGGATCCTTGAAGGTGCCGGCGGCACGGCCGAAACGCGTGAATGTCTCGTAGGCCCCGGGAAGCAGATCGAAGTAGCCGGCGAGGCCGGCCGCCGTGGCTGAAACAGCCGCGACGGTCCACGCATTGAAGATCAGGTGCGTGTGGACATCGACGTTGCGTGCGACGAATGCCGCCAGGACGAAGCTTGCGACGTAAAGGTAGATCGATACGGCCGTGAATGTGGCCGGCGCGGAGATTTCAGGCGCCATCGTTGCGGCCAGAAGCCCGGCTGCGCCTGCAACCAGCCACAGCGCCAGGTAGCCTGTCAGCATGTCGGAGATGGCAACGAGCCCGACCACCGGCAACAGCACGATGAGGCCAAGCGCAAGCGCGTCCGTCGGGGCGGGTTCGGCGAACACCAGCCCCGAGGTCGCGATCGTCAGCCAGACGAATGCCAGCGAGGCGAGATGCACGAAGCTGCGGCCGTCGAGCAGCGCAAGGCCCGGCAAGGGTCCCGGCGCTATGGAACTGGACATGGCGGGTGCAGCGGCGCGGCGCGCGGCAGAGCGGCGCCCGGCCATGCGCTGTGGTGCAATGCGGACAGCCCGCCTCGGTGTCCCAGAATGATGCTGCATTTCGGCCCTCGCCTCAGTCGTCAGGGTTCATCGCAAGGCTCGTGCCGCCGCAAATGACGGCCCCGCTTCTCGAACGAAAACGCCGCCCGGACAGGGGCGGCGTTGTTCCCTGCAAGCGGATCGGAATGAT
>CAZDNY010000356.1:0-4075 GCA_964506885.1 uncultured Hyphomicrobiaceae bacterium
CAGGGCATATACGATTGCGGGGATCGCTTGCGGCTTGGCGATCAGCACTGCGGCTTCAGCAGAACAGATCGCGCGGCCCTGGCCGACCGCGCATGGCGCAGGCGAGACATTGGCGCAGCGCATTTCTCCACCGGCCGGTTTCGAGCGGGTGGCGGCGGCTGAGGGCAGCTTCGCGGCGTGGTTGCGGGCGCTGCCGATGAAGCCGGCGGGTGCGCCGGTGATGCTGTTCAACGGGGCGCGCAAACCACGCCAAGACGTGCATGCCGCCGTCATCGACATCGACGTTGAAAAGCGCGACCTGCAGCAGTGCGCGGATGCCGTCATGCGGTTGCGTGCCGAATGGCTGTGGAGCACGGGCGCCAAGGACCGCATCGCCTTCGACTACACGGGCGGCGGGCGCGTTGCCTACACGCGCTTTGCTTCCGGCGCGCGTCCATCGGAAGACGGCAAGCGCTGGCGGCAATCGGGCAAGGCGGACAAGAGCTATCAGGGCTTCCGCCGCTACATGACGAACGTGTTCGTCTATGCGGGGACTTATTCGCTGGCGCGCGAACTCAAAGCCGTGCCGGGCGGGGTGAGCCCTGAGATCGGCGACGTGATCATCAAGGGCGGCTTTCCGGGGCACGCTGTTCTCGTCGTCGACATGGCGGAGAATGCGGCCACGGGGGAAAAGCGCTTCCTGCTGGCGCAGAGCTACATGCCGGCGCAGGACATCCACATCCTCAAGAACCCGGCCGCCGCTGACGGCAACCCGTGGTACGCCGCGCCCATCACCTGGCCGCTCGCCACACCGGAGTGGACGTTCGACAAGGGCAGTTTGAAGCGGTGGGGAGAGTGATCTGCGCGGCGATCAGCTCAGGTCGCGCAAGCTCCCCGCCAGTGCCTCGGCGAAGAGGTCGAGGTTTTCATCTAAACCGCACGAGACGCGGATGCAGCGGTTGAGCGGCGCCACGCCCGGCATGCGGATGAAGACATCGCGGGCAAGCACGCCGTCGAGCACCTGCTTGGCGAAGGCGCCGTCCCGGCCGCAGTCGATGGCAACGAAGTTTGTCGCAGAGGGCAGCGGTTGCAAACCGTTGGCGCGCGCTATCTCAGCAATGCGATCGCGGGCGCGGGCAATATTTGCCACGGCGGATTTCAGATAGTCCTGGTCGTCAAGCGCCGCCAGCGCGCCCAACTGCCCGACACGATTGATCCCGTAGTGGTTGCGCACCTTCTCGAACTCGGCAATCAGATCCGCCGGACCATAGCAATAGCCGACGCGGGCGCCCGCCAGCCCGTAGGCCTTGGAGAACGTGCGGTAGCGAAGGACGTTGGAACGGCTGAGGTCGATCGGCGGCAGCGTACCGGCGGGCGCGGTATCACCATACGCCTCGTCGAGAATGAGAAGCATGTTTTCGGGCACGGCCTCGATGAGGCGCTGGATCTCGCCTGCCGGCCACCACGAGCCCATCGGGTTGTCGGGGTTCGACACGTAGAGCACGCGCGCCTTTTCGCGCTTTGCGGTGTCGAGCAGCGCGGCCAGGTCTTCCCTGTCCTCGCGGTAGGGCACCTTGACGAGGCGGCCGCCATGCATGGCGACGTGGAAGTTGAAAGTGGGATAGGCGCCGTCGGACGTGACGACCGTATCACCCGGCGATAGGACGACCTGAAGCGTCAGCCCCAGCAGTCCGTCGATGCCCTCGCCGATCACCACGTTGTCTGTGCCGAAGCCCATGTGTTTGGCAATGGCGGCGCGCAATTCGTAGCTTTCCGGGTCGGCGTACATCCAGTTTTCCGCCGCGGCCTCTTGCATAACTGCAATGGCTTTGGGCGAGGGCCCGAACACGCTTTCGTTGGCGCCGATGCGTGCCTTGAAGACATTGCCGTTCTTGCGCATCAGCGCCTCGGGGCCGACGAAGGGAACGGTCGGCGGAATGGCGCGAATGCGGGTGTTGACCAGCGGATGGCTCATGCGTGCGGCGCCTCCCAGCGCCTCGATCGTTGTGAGCGTGTTTTTCACGCCGAACCGCTCACACTTCGGCTAAACACGCTCAAGCGCCGCTTCAGAGCAGCGTCTTGTCGGAGTTCGGTGTCATTCCCCAGGCGATGCCGGCGGAGCGTACGGCATGACCCAACTTGATCAGATCAGGCACAGCTCGGCAAGGTCACGGCGCAGGGCCTCGGGCATCCTTGCCACCGCTTGCCCGGCGCCTTTGCCCAAGTCGGGCGGAGCATCCTCGGCGGTCAGATAGCGCCAGCCCTGGAACGCACGGCGCGGCACGGGTCGCACAGCTACCAGATCAGGATCGAGCAGCAGAAGGCAGCAAGGCGTGCCGTCCGCCTTCTTTCCTTCGCCGAAGCCGACAAGGCGCTGGCGCACGGCGATCTGCCCCTTGATCACCCAGTAGAGCGATCCGCCGTCCAGCAGTTCGGCCTGGCGCTTGGGCGTCTGGAAAGTGGTGTGGAAGAGCTGCGCCTTGCGGTCGGACTTGCGGGGATGTGCCAGCCTGTCGGCCTGCCATTGGGCGAGGTCCTCGATCGAGGTTGCGCCGACGCAGAGCTTGACCAGATGGAGCGGCATCGACCTTCCCGTTCGCGTTTTCGTGTTCGCACTGCCGTCAGGGGCTTCGGCGGTGGCGTCTCAACGTCGTCGTCGGCGCGGGCCCGCCGGGTTCACGGCAGCGGCTTGCACTGTCCGCTATACTGCGCGAACACGGGCTGGCCCAACAGCCCCAGGTGGCGCGAATGCACAGCCGGATACGTGCCGCGCGCGGCGTCGATATCGTAGATCGTGGTGAGGTTCAAAAATCCCTCGTTGACGACCTCCAGAAAGTGGTTGGCGTTCAGGGCGCGGACGATGCGCAGCGTCCCGGCCCCGTCCCCCTCACCGGTAAGCAGGCGCGCTGACTGCGCCTCCAGATCGATATCGGTGATCTCGAAGCTGAGCGCCTGGGCTGGCTTGGAGACGAAGTCACCAGCCTCGTAGGTGGTGGAAGTGCCCTTGTCGAAGGTACATGCCAAGCTCTTGGCAACGCCTTCGGCGGCGGCGTTTTCCCAGGAAATTACAGCAAGCGTCACCAGTGCCGCGATCAATCCGGCCCCTGTCCATGCGCGCTTCGCCAAGGTCGATCCTCCCCAATTCGGGCGGCCCTGCGGCCCCCACGTTTCGGCATTGAACTCCGGCTGGGCGGAATTCTCAAGCAATGGCAGCATCTTCGCCGTGGGGCCATAGGCCGCGCGCGAAATCAGTGAGTTCGCCTGTGGATTGCCATGATGTGTCCCAATTGACCGCCTAGCAGAAGACGTTAAACCTCTGCGTCAGGGGCGGTGAACGGTTTGCGCTGGCGGGCACGGCGGGCCGTCGAGGCTCAGGCCATCGCAGCGGGCCATTCGCAGCGGCCTGAGCGGACCCTCCCCAGGCGACGACGGTGCCCGGCGATCGCAAGCAGGGAATTGAGGGCCTACCGGTGCTCGCGAGCGAGTGGCCGGTTTTTCGAAACGGCAGGGATGACCATACACAAGGCGGCCACGATCTGGACAGCAGCGCGCCGGCGAGTACGCATCGCCGTGGGCGTCGCAAGTCTTTGTCTGGCGGCCGGTCTGACGCTGACGTCCATGCAGATCGATGTCGCCAACGCCCAGGGATTCAGCTGGCCGTGGGAGACAGAAGAACAGCGACCGGCGCCGGTTCCGCGCGATCCGGTCTATCGCGACCCGGCGCCCGCCGGCGACCGGTGGGCGCCCGATGCGCAGCCTGCGCGCAGTTCGATCTGTCTGCGGCTGGAACAGCGTCTGGTGCAGGAGTCGCAGGGCGGCAATACAGCACGCGATCAATTGCCGGAAATCGAGCGTGCGTTGCGCCAGGCGCGTCGCGAACTGAGCCGGCAGGAGCGGGAACTCGACCGGGCGGACTGCTACGAGTGGTTCTTGTTCACCAAGCAGCTTCGCAACTCGCGGGCGTGCCGGCGCCCGAATCGACGACAGCGATCGGTGCGCCCGTTTGCGGTTGTCCGACGCGATTCTCGACAAAGCCCTCGACAGCGCTCCCGAGCGGATCGTCCTGGGCGCGAGGACTCCGGAAAACCGCCTGGTT
>CAZDNY010000357.1:0-4059 GCA_964506885.1 uncultured Hyphomicrobiaceae bacterium
GGAGCGCTCCGCTGGGCTCATAGCGGTGCACCTTGCCGAACTCGGCGATCTTCAGGGGCAGGTCGCGATAGCTCTTCAAGCCGTGCTTGAAGATCTGCACGTGCCCGGGACAGTTCATCGGCTTGCAGCAGAAAACGCGCTCGTCGGGCAGTACGGTGGTGAACATGTTCTCACCGTAGTTCTCCCAGTGGCCCGACAGCTCCCAGAAGTGCTTTTCCATCATGTCGGGGGAGTTGACCTCGACATAGCCGGCGCGTTGCTGAGCGCGGCGCATGTAGGCGATCAGGTTCTGGAACAGCGTCCAGCCCTTGGCGTGCCAGAAGACGGAGCCGGGCGCCTCTTCCTGGAAGTGGAACAGGTCCATCTCGCGGCCGAGCCGGCGGTGGTCGCGCTTTTCGGCCTCTTCCAATTGCGTCAGATAGGCCTTCAGCTCCTCTTCGGTTGCGAAGGCGGTGCCGTAGATGCGCTGCAGCTGCGGATTGTTGGCGTCACCGCGCCAGTAGGCGCCGGCGAACTTCATCAGCTTGAACGCCTTGCCGATCTGGCCGGTCGAGGTCATGTGCGGGCCGCGGCACAGGTCGAGCCAGGTGTCCTGCTTGTAGATCTTGATATCCTGGTCTTCAGGAATCGCGTCGACCAGTTCGACCTTGAAGTGCTCGCCCTTGTCCCTGAAGTAGCGCTTGGCCTCGTCACGCGACCACACTTCCTTGGTGAAGGACGCGTTGCGGGCGATGATCTCGCCCATCTTCTTTTCGATCCTGGCAAGATCGTCGGGATGGAAAGGCTCGGCCTTGGCGAAGTCGTAGAAAAAGCCGTTCTCGATGACGGGACCGATGGTCACCTGCGTGCCGGGCCATAGCTCCTGCACAGCCTCGGCCATGACGTGCGCGCAATCGTGGCGGATCAGCTCCAGCGCTTCCGCGTCGGTGCGGGTGATGATCTTGATATCGGCGTCGGCGTCTATGGGATCGGCAAGATCGACCAACTGGCCGTCGCGCGACAATGCTACCGCCTTCTTGGCGAGGCTCTTGGAGATGCTTGTCGCCAGTTCCTTGCCGGTGATGCCTTGGGGATAGCGGCGTTCCGCGCCGTCGGGGAATCGTAGCGTGATCTCGCTCACGGGGGCCTCCTCTCACTCGCTGCCTACCACGCAGGTAAGATGGCTAAACTATGTAGATGGCAGCGCACGTAGGGCAGCCGCCGAAATCGGCTTTTGCACGGGCGCGGGCTGGTCTGTCAAGCCGCCCGGCGGCACGGATCAGGGATCGGGGATTTCGCCGCAGTGCTTGCACGCACGCGCCGGTGCGGCATCGGTGGCGCCTTTAAGCGGCGCAATGTGCCGGCCGGTCCAGCGGCCATACAGCCAGGGCGCGAAGGGATGACGCTCGTTGCGGATGTCGGGGGGCGGATCATAGCCCGCCGATCCCCACGGATGACAGCGCAGCACGCGCGAAAGGGTGAGCCAGAAACCGCGCCAGGCGCCGTTGGTGTCGATCGCTTGGAGCGCATACTCCGAGCAGGTCGGCAGGTGCCGGCACTCCATGCCGATGAGCGGCTTCAAGGTCCAGCGGTAGACGTGGACGGGTGCCTTCAGCACTATCTTGGCGAACTCGATCACGGCGTCACGTCATGGCTTCATATCGTGGACCGGCACCGCCTCCTCAAGCGGATTGGGCCGTGCTCGCTCCGGAACGATGTGCGGCGACCTCGTCGAGCGCACGATTGATGGCCTCGAACACCAGCATCGTCGACGTATGGCGCGCCTTGTAGTCGCGCACGGGCTCCAGCACTGCCAAGTCCGCCCACTTGCCGGTCGGAGGCGGTCCGTTTTCCTTCAGCATCGCGCGCATGGTCTCGCCGACGGCGCGGATTTCAGCGGCGCTGGTGCCGACGATCTCGCGGCCGACGATGGAAGCGGCAGCCTGCCCCAGCAGGCAGGCCTTCACCGTCTGGCCGAAATCGGCGATCCGATCGCCGTCCATAACGAGATCGACCGTCACCGTGGAACCGCACAGTTTCGAGTGAGCGGTGGCTGTGGCGTCGGGCTGCGCCAAGCGCCCGGTGCGCGGGATCGCTGCCGCCAACTCGAGGATTTTGGTGTTGTAGATGGAATCGAGTTCAGCCATGACGCCTCTTTGCCTGTTGGCGGAGGCTGACCTTTCCGGCAGCGTCCGCGCTCGTCACCGGTCGTGACGGGGCTATCATCGAACTATATAGGACATGTGGCCGGCATTGGGGAGGATCAGCCTTGCCCATGGCCCCGCCCCTTCGCCGCCAGCCGGGAGAACGCTGATGATGGATACCGACGACGGTTTTCCTGTTGCCGCCACGAAAGAGGAACTGGAACAGGGGGACGTGTTCACGCCCCGGTTCGACGAAAACGGTCTGATCCCCGCCATCTGCACGGATGCCGCCTCGGGGGAGGTCGTCATGTTCGCCTGGATGAATGCGGCAGCACTCGCGGCCACCCTGGAAACGGGTGAAGCGCACTTCTACAGCCGTTCGCGCAAGAAGCTCTGGAAGAAGGGCGAGGAAAGCGGAAACGTCCTCGCGATCACCGAAATCGCCACCGATTGCGATCAGGACGTCATCTGGCTGAAGGTGACGGTGACGGGAGCGGGCAAGGCCTGTCACACTGGCGCTCGCAGCTGTTTTTACCGCCGCGTCACCGCCGATCCTGCCAATCCGACGCGCGCGGTGCTGGCCCGGCGCGATTGAGCGTGACCTGGGCAGCGCTGGTTTGCGACTTTTGCTGCGATCGCGAATAAATCGCGTTGTTTTCTCGGCAGCGCAGCAACGAATTGCGGCCCTGCATCACGCTTTCGGTAGCGGCCCTTTAATCCCTCGGGCTTAGCATCAATTAACATTAAGTATGTGAGTCGTTTTGGTTGCAGCACCAAAGGGCTGGCGTGTCTTTGCCGGCGATCGCGCGTAACGTGGGGCTGCCAGGAAGCTTTGTGTCCGTGCGTTAGAGAGCGCATCGAGCGCCGACGGCACGTGGATTGCACAAACGTAAACATGGGTGAAACGCCACACAAACAGCGCACAAGAGACGAATGAGGTCCGCTATGGCGGCGAATGGCACGGCATCGACAGGCAAGATCGGTTTGGCGCTCGGCGGAGGCGCAGCCCGGGGATGGGCCCATATCGGTGTGCTGCGCGCGCTCGACGCCGCCGGGATCCGGCCCGACATTATCGCGGGCACCTCGATCGGCGCCGTGGTCGGCGGATGCTATGCCGCCGGACATCTCGACCAGCTGGAACATTTCGCGCGCGAACTCACCGTGCGGCGGGTCTTCGGTTATCTCGATTTCAACTTCGCCGGAACGGGGCTGATCTCGGGTCAGCGCCTGGGCGAACGCCTGGAAGCGCACCTGGAAGGCCTGGAGATCGAAACATTGCAGCGCCGCTTCACGGCGGTCGCCACGGAAATCGGTACCGGTCATGAAGTCTGGCTGTCACGCGGGCCATTGGTGACGGCGATGCGCGCCTCCTATGCGCTGCCGGGGGTCTTCCGGCCGGTCAAGGTCGACGGGCGCTGGTTGTTCGATGGTGCGCTCGTCAACCCGATCCCGGTCACTGTCTGCCGCGCGCTCGGGGCGCGCTACGTGATCGCCGTTAATCTCAACAACGACTCGTGCAATCGCGGCACGGTCATGCCGCACCTGGACCATTTCCCGCAGATGCCGCCGGACGAGGCCGATTCCGGCGATGCCATGGAACAGGCAAACCCTGGTGCGGGTGCGCGCGCCAAGAATGCGATGCGACGGCTCTTGCAGCGGCAGATGTTCGGGCGCGGCGACGACAGCCCGGGAATTTCCACGGTGATGGTGGATGCCTTCAACATCGTGCAGGATCGCATTGCTCGCTCACGGCTCGCCGGTGACCCGCCCGATGCGATGATCTCACCGCGCACAGGCGGCCCGCCGCCCCTCGGGGGCGGGCCGCCCTGCGGGGCTCGGCCCTCTGCGGCAGTTCCCGGCCCTGGGGCAGGCCCCCATGTTGCAGCTGGTGCTGCCTCCCGTGGCTCCTCTTCCTCTGAGCCCTCGCTTCCGCCGG
>CAZDNY010000358.1:0-4056 GCA_964506885.1 uncultured Hyphomicrobiaceae bacterium
CGTCGCGATTGTAGATGTGCACACCGTCTTCGCCGACCTCGATGCGGAAATTGAGATCGCGCACAGCCCGCGCCGCCTCCGCGATCTGGGCAGCCGTCTGCGGGTAAGGCAGAAGATCGTGCAACGAAATGAGACCGGCACCGCCATATCCCTTGGGCAGGTTGCCGTCTTCGCGTGCCCGAAACATCAATCGCCGCGCCGCGTCGTGCTCCTGCACGGTCCGGCGCGTGTGCGGCGAGACCTGTACGATCAGAACGTTGCGAATTTCCAGCTCCGAGCAGATCCCCGCAAGCAGCGCCGTCACCCCCTGGCTGTCTGCATCGGTCAACTCGGTCAGATTTCCCGTCCCCATCAGGATCTCGACCTGCGGCCGCATCCGACGCAGTTCGGCATAACGCTCCAGCGAAGCCGTGAAGCCGAAGTGAATGGGATCGAGCACCGGATCGGCCAGATGCGCCAGCCCGCGCGCTTGCGCCGCGTCTATGGCCCGCAGCAGCGAAGCCAGATCCCCATGCGGCTTGGGTACCAGCACCGGAATGCAGTCCGTCCCCTTGACCGCATCGAGCGTCGTCTCATCGAGGCTGAGCACGTAGTCTGCGCCGGCCTTGGCCCCGCGCTCCAACTCCTCGACGTTGCCGCTGTCGACGCTGACCTTGAGCCCTTCGGCCTTCAACGCCGCGATGACGTCTTCGAGATGCGCAAACGGCGTGTCGGGCTGGCACCCGATATCGATCACGTCGGCGCCCGCCGCATGATGCTTCAGCGCACGCGACACCAGCGTGTCGACGTCGAGCGTCGGCGCCTCGACGATCTCCGCGAAGATGCGCAGGTCATGACGCGAGAAATCGGGTGGCTTGCCGCCGCGCCCCAGGAACTGCGGCAGGTCGATTATCTCGTCGGGACCCCGCGTAAAAGGTACGCCGTAATGCGCGGCGAGGCTGTCCAAATCCATCCGCGAGCGCCCCGGAACGATCACGCGCTCGGCATCGCCCACATTGTCGAGCCGGTTCTTGATGATCGCCTCGGTCATCAGCGCGGCGACCTTGATGCCGATGTTCACCACGCGCCAGCTGCCCTCGGGCAGTTCGGCATCGCGCAGCGTTGCGACCAGACGTTCCTCGGCGAGCCGGCCTGTCAGGAAAAGCTGAGGTGACGACATGGCGTGAGTTCACCGCGTTAGGCCGATCCGAACCGGATCCCGCTGAATTCAATGGCGGGAATGGGTACCCGACCCGCCGGCCAGACGCCGCGCCCCGCGCCGCGACCGGTCAACACGCCCCGCAGGGCGCCGCACGTTAACGCATGCGTTCGCCATCAAGGGCGAGGCCTGGCAGATCTCGGCAAGCAGCCTCTCCTCGCCCGGCCCGACGATGCGAAAAGCCAGTCCCGCACGCGAAACAATCTCGCCAAAGGCCGCATCCACGATTCCCTCCGCGGCGAGTTCGTCCGCGGATGGTCCCTGCGGCACGCAGCGCGACTTGACAAGCAGCACGCCCTCGAAGCCCAGCCGCTCCGCGAGCCGCGCGGCCAGCGCGTCGGACGTCACCGACCAGTCGGATGCGATCGTCTCGTCAGCACCGGCGAGCTTGACGGGCAGCCAGATCGGAATCCGGTTCGCATCGAGGGCGCGGCGTATCCCGATCAAGGTGTCGACCGCAATGCACCGCGCCTGCATATCCTCGATCAGCAGGCCCATCTGATGCATGGCCAAAAGAGCCATAAGGTGCGCAGCTCGCTCCGAGGTGTCGTGCAACGATTGGGCCTCACGCACCTGATCTGCAAAAGCCCCACCGCCGGGAACCACGACAACCGGGCGGCGCGCACGCGCCACGGTCGCCACCACGGCCGACAGCCGCGACGGGTTCGACATGAGCGAGCCGCCGACCTTGACGACCAGCGGCTCAAGCTTCCGGCGATCGTACTGTTCGACGGCCATCGCGCCTACCCCGCGTCGCGCTTGATCGGACGGACGATCTCGACACCGACGGCAGCGGGCCCACGCTCGAGCTTTTCGATGCGCACGCGCACCTGGACGATACGCTTATCCGACAGGCAGTGCGCGGCGATCCGCTCAGCAAGCGTCTCGACCAGATTGATGTGTCCCGCACCGACGATCGCGCGGATACCCTTCAGGATGTCGTCGTAGGAGGGCACTTCAGCGATCTGGTCATGACGTGCCGCCCCCGAAGTTGCCACCTCCGCTTCGACACTGAAGCCGACCTTCTGCGTCACCCCTTGTTCTTCCGGGTAGACACCGATGTGGATCGGCAGAACGTAGTCGCGCACGAAGATGCGGTCCCGCGCCGTCTCGGCCTCGTCACGCCGCCGCACCGCGCGGCTTGCCAGAACACTCAAATCCGTCATTGCGGGCCTTTCTCCTCGCCGCTTTCCGGCGCGGGTCCCATCTGTCTTTATTCGGGCAGCTGCGCAACCGCCGCGCCCCTCTCCTGCGATCCCGCACCAATAAGCAAGGCGCGGACCTCCCTGATGGCGTCGGCATCAATGCCATCCGTGCGCTTCAGCCCCCGGCACAATGCACCGCGCAAGCCGACCACATCGGGACCGATCGCCCTCACCTCAGGGATATGCCGGAGACGCAGCGCGCCTGCAAGTCCCGCAAACAGTCCAGCCCGCCGCGCATCGCTTACGAAGGCTTCGATCTTGCCCCTGGTAACAATGTCCAGAAGTGAACCCGAAGCCTTGTCGGCGGTATCGAGCATGACGCCGGAAAACCCGGCCGATGCAAGCCGCGCCACGAACGACCAGTCCTCAACCTGGTCTGCGATCAACACGCCGACGCGCCGGCCGAACCCATGGCGAGGCCCCCTGCATGCGCTCAGGGCATCGAGAAGCGGTGCAAAATCGGCCTTGCCGAAGAAACCCACCTTCACCACGTCAACGCCGGCTGCAGCGATCCGTTCAATCTCGTTAACGATTTGCTGGTGCTGCGTTGCGGCGATGTCGCCCGTCGTCGCACTCAGCGCAATCGTGCGCGGCACCACAGCGCGGATCGCCCGCAGCGTGGCGCTGTCGAGCGCACCCAAGGCACCGCGGTTTGGATCTTTCGCATCGATGATGTCGGCACCCGCCGCCACCGCAACCGCAGCCTCTCGCGCCGACATGACGCTGGCCAGCAGCCGAATTGGCCCGCCGCCACGTCTGCATTCGATTGAAACGGGAGTTTGGCGCGTCACGGTCAGCCGAATATCCGCCTTTGTTCCACCAGCACCGCCTCGCGGTCGGCGCGGTTCTCGCGCGCAAGCGTGACCTCGGTGTCTGAGACCACTGTCGCAGGCGTCCCGCCCATACGCAAGATCCGCGTGCCCAGTGCCACCGCCTCGTTGCGATCATGGGTGACGAACAGCACCGTTGTCGGCCGGCGCCGCCACAGGTCCATCAGCAGGCGACGCAACCCGTCGGCCGTCGGGTCGTCCAGCGACACGAACGGCTCATCCATCAGCAGCACGTCGGGATCGCACACGAACCCCCGCGCCAAAGAGGCACGCCGCTGCATGCCGAGAGACAGCCGCTCGGGATAGGCATCGGCAGCTTCCGAAAGCCCCACGCGCTCGAGCAACTCCGGTATCCGCGCCAGCCTGGGATCACCCTCCGGCAGTGCGAGCGCGATGTTTTCCTGCACCGTCCGCCAAGGCAAAAGGCGCGGACTTTGGAAGACATAGGTCAAAGCCGGATCAGCCTTGTCGAAGGCAACCGTACCGTCGTAGTCCGCGTCGAGCCCCGCGACGATGTTGAGAAGTGTCGATTTTCCGCAGCCCGATGGACCGGTCAGGATGACGAAGGAGCCTTCTTCGATATCGAGATTGATCTCGCCCAGTACGGGCTGGCGCGGGCGCCCGCCCACGGCAGGCCACGTCTTGCCCCCGACACGGATGTGCACGCCGCCGCCCCCACCGCTCATCGCCGCCACCTGTTGGCACGCGCGTCGAGCGGCTGGAGCAGACCGAACTCGATGATCTGGACGACGATGATGAAAGCGACCGCGTAGGCCAGGATCATCGGCACGTCGAAAAGCTGGAAGGCGACATGCAATTGGTG
>CAZDNY010000359.1:0-4045 GCA_964506885.1 uncultured Hyphomicrobiaceae bacterium
GTTGTCACCGGCGCCGACGAGGTCAAGCGCTATCTCGCAGCCAATCGCGTCAACCGCGTCATCCTGCTCTCCGACGGTCTTGCCAACGTCGGGCCCGCCACGCCGCGCGAACTCGCAGCATTGGGCCGCCAGCTCGGTTCGCAAGGCATCTCTGTTACGACCATCGGGCTCGGCCTCGACTACAACGAGGACCTGATGCAGCGCCTGGCCGCGGCCAGTGACGGCAACCACGCCTTCGTCGAGGACCCCGAGGATCTGGCCAAGATCTTCGATGCCGAGTTCGGCGATGCGCTGTCGATTACAGCACAGGACATCGAGATCGAAATCGAGTGCCGCATCGGCTTCAAGCCGGTTCGGGTGCTGGGCCGCGAGGCCACCATCGAAGGCAATCGCATCCGGCTGAAGCTCAACCAGATCCAAGGCGCCAACGAGCGCTATTTCGTGGTCGAACTGGAGGCGCCCGAAGTCCGCACGCCCGGCGACGCCGAGGTCGCCAGCGTCTCCGTCAATTATCTTGATATGGGCACAGGCAACCGTCGTCAGGCCGAAGCGCGCGCCACGGGGCGCTTCTCCGGCTCCGCCCAGGAGATCGAGGCATCGATCAACAAGTCGGTGATGACGCAGGTAACGACCCAGGTCGCAACCGAGACGAGCGAGCAGGCCGTCGAGTTGCGCGACAAGGGCGACATCCAAGGCGCGCGCAAGCTGCTCGAAGGAAATGCGATCTACCTGAAGAATGCGCGCGAACTCTATGGCTCAGGCGCCGGCGCCGCTTCTGTGCCAATGGTCAGGGAGTTGCAGGAACTGGAGATGAAGCAGAGCGAGGCCGCCGCAAACCTCGACGCGCAAAACTGGGACAAGACGCGCAAGTCGATGCGCTACGACCAGCACAAGTCGAAGATGCAGCAGAAGTATTGAGGCACTTCGAACCCGCAGCAAGCAAATGGTCGCTGGAACATTCCAGCGACCATTTTGTCGACGCATGACAAATGCGATCCCACCGGTAGGAAGGGAGGCGGTAAGTGCCAGGCCCGTTGACACCGGCGCGTAGCTACGGTCAGCGCGCGACCGCGCGCCGCCGCCAGTGCGGCGGTCCTCGACCGGCAGCCGGGTTGTGGAGGCCGCTGCCCATGCAGCACGTGTCAGTCTACATCTTGAACGCGACGATTTTGCTCTTCTGCTCCCCCAGCTTGTCGATGCCCAGCGTCACGACATCGCCGACCTGCAGCCACTTCGGCTCCTTCATGCCGAGTGCGACACCCGGCGGCGTTCCCGTCGCCACCACATCGCCCGGCTCCAGCACCATGAACCGCGTCATGTAGGACAGGATGTAGGGGATCTTGAAGATCATCGTCGATGTGTTGCCGGTCTGGCGGCGCTCGCCGTTGACGTCGAGCCACATCGCCAGATTATCGACGTCGCCTGCTTCATCAGGCGTGACAAGCCAAGGCCCCAGCGGCCCGAAAGTCTCCGCCGCCTTGCCCTTCACCCACTGCCCCGAGCGTTCGGTCTGGAAGTGGCGTTCGGAGACGTCGTTGCAGCAAAGATAACCGGCGATGTAGTCGGTCGCGTCCTTTTCCTCGACGTAACGCGCGCGCTTGGAGATGACGAAGCCGATCTCGACTTCGTAATCGAGCTTCTGAGCGTCACGCGGCATCATGATGTCGTCGCCCGGCCCGACGATGCAGTTGCCGATCTTGTTGAAGATGACCGGTTCGCGCGGCACCCTGAGGCCCGCTTCCGCCGCGTGGTCGGCGTAGTTGAGCCCGATGGCCATGTAGTTGCGCACGTCCCCGACGGGTGCGCCGAGCCGCACGCCGTCCGGTGCCGCAGGTAAGGACGCCGCATCGAGCGCCTTCAGCTTCGCGATCGTCTCAGCCCCCAGCGTACGCCCGTCGATATCGGGAATGTGGGCCGACAGGTCGCGGATCGTACCGGCATCGTCCACCAGTCCAGGTTTCTCCGCTCCGGGTTCACCAAATCGCACAAGCTTCATGGGGCGTTTTCCCTTTTTTGTTGGTTGTGTCGTCCCGCCGGTTATAGCGCGCGAGCCGCGTTATCGCAGCCTCGCCGCACAAGAAAAAACCGCGCACCCGGTCGGGCACGCGGCTCTTCTTTTTGTGCGAACGGGTCTACCGATTGCGGGCTCAGGCCCCCGGACCCTGGTCGAAGCCGACCTTGTCCATGATCTCGGAAGCCGTCTTGCGATTCTTCGAGACCTCGCTCAAGGGCAGTGTGTCGGGCTTGAGTGTCCCCCAGGCCTTGACGCGATCGGAGACCGGCACGTTGGCGGCGAGCGGGTACTCGTTGACCTGCTCGGCGTAGATCTTCTGTGCGTCCGGCGAGGCGAGGAACGTGATCAGCTTCATCGCCGCGTCCTTGTGCGGCGCATGCTTGGCCAGGATCGCCCCGGAAATATTGACATGCGTACCGCGGTCACCCGCATTGGGGAACAGCAGCCGCACCGACTTGGCCCACTCGCGCTGCTCCGGCTTGTCGCTCGTCTCCATGGCGGCCATGTAATAGGTGTTGCCGATGGCGATATCGCATTCGCCGGCATGGATCGCCTTCACCTGATCGCGGTCGCCGCCGGCCGGCTTGCGCGCAAGGTTGTTCTTCACGCCTTCCGCCCACTTCATCGCCTTTTCCTCGCCGTCATGCGCGATGATCGAGGCCAGCAGACCGACATTGTAGGTGTGCTGACCCGAACGCATGCAGATCCGGCCTTTCCACTTCGGGTCGGCGAGTTCGGCGTATGTAATGGCATCCTGCTTCACGCGCTCTTTCGACGCGTACACGACGCGCGCGCGCTGCGACAGGCCGATCCACGCGCCGTCAGGATCGCGATAGGCAGCGGGAATGTTCTTCTCCACCTCGGCAGACTGGAACGGCTGCGTGATGCCCTTCTCCTTGGCATCGGAAAGACGTCCGATATCGACCGTCAGCAGCACGTCTGCCGGGCTGTTGGCGCCTTCCGCGGCCATCCGCTCGATCAGGCCGTCCTTGGCATAGACGACATTCGTCTTGATACCGGTTGTCTTGGTGAATTCATCCATCAGCGGCTGGATCAGACCAGGCTCGCGATAGGAATAGATGTTGACCTCGTCCGCCGCCAGGGCTGCCCCGGTTCCGGCGAGCGCGCCGGCGGCAATCGTCAGAACGGTAAGGGAGAGGGAATAGGCAGCAGTGCGCGAGCACGCGCTTGCGTTTGTCATCGTGTCCTCCAAAGACCGGGGTTCAAGGCCCCGACAAGGATGTTGCTGTCATGGCGTCCTTTTGTGGACGCACGGCGTAAACAAGCCGCCTCCGCGCCCGGATGTCAAGCCGCGTCAAACAACAAAAATCTCAATAGAATCATTCCAATCTGCGTGCGCAAGCACACGCGGGACCGGCTCTGGTCACGCAATTCAATCGCTTGCGCGAACTTGCGCCGCCGCCGCCGCCGTCGAGCGGAGCCGGCATCGCCGGCATCTTGCGACCGCATGTCACGGTATTCGCGCAAGGTCGACGCCACCGCCGCTGCAGCGCATCAGCACGTCTCACGCCGCGCCAACCAGCACGCGCGTCGCCGCCCCGTCGCTTTCGTAGCCCTGGGCAATAAAATGTCCGCTCTTGGCATCGGCAATCATGACGAGACGCGTCGTCGGATTGAGGATCGGTTCGGCGAGCCAAGGCAACTCCGGCTCGAGTGCGGTTGAGACATGCGCCATCTGGCACGCACGTCCCGCGCTGTCATTGCCGCGCGCATGCCCCGTCCAGCCGATCGTCTGCCAGTGGTTGGCCGCGACATGCGCCCCCTCGTGCACGTGCGCGTCCGTCTCCTTGCGCTCGATCACACAGGTCTCGTTGGCATCGATGCCCGCCAGCGAAAAGATCGCTGGAGAACTGACCGGCGTCTTCATGAGCATGTCCTTGGCGTGGCGGAAGTTCTCCGCCTTTTCGAAGACCGTCCGCAAGAGGTGAGCCGGCGTGCCATGCGGCATCTGCCAGACGCGCCGCCGGTTGGCCGCCCAGTCGAGATAGTAGTAGCCGACCGCCTTGCGCA
>CAZDNY010000360.1:0-4040 GCA_964506885.1 uncultured Hyphomicrobiaceae bacterium
GTGATCCGCGGGACAGCACATCATGCGCTGCAACAATATGACCAAGCCAGGGCCGACTTTGAGAAGGTCATTGAGTTGGCTCCCAAAACCGCGCCCGCCTACGCGGAACTTGGTCGTGTCTGCATGGATCAGGGGCACGAAGATCGCGCGCTATTCAATTTTTCCAAGGCGTTAGAACTCGATCGCGACGATCATCACACCTATGTAGCCCGAGCCAAGCTCCGCAGCCGTCGCGGCGATTTCGGTACGGCAGTCCGCGATTACACGGAGGCGATTCGCGTCCAACCCGACTCCGCTGCCTATCGCTTTTTGCGGGCTCAAGCGAACTTTGACAATCGCAACTACGGGCCCGCGGCCGACGACGCAGGCAAGGCGATCGAACTGGATGAGCAATTTGCAGCCGCCTACGTGCTCCAAGGAGCGGCCCTTTACCACCAGAAAAAATATGAGGCAGCCAAGCCGCTTCTGGAAAGAGCCAAGGAGATTGCCCCCATGGACGCCGGGGCCTGCCTGTGGCTGGGCAAGACCCACCTGGATCTCGGTGAGATGGCAGAGGCCAAAGTGGAGCTGCATAAGGCGTTGGAAATGGACGACCAGTACGTTGCCGCCTATCGCGCACTGTCAGAGGCCTACGAGGCAACGGAACAGCCTGAAACCGCCACTGCGATACGCGAGAAGGCAACCACTCTGGAGGCCGAACTCCGTGAGTCGGCTGCGCTGGCGGACATCAAGCGGCGCGAATTTGGTGCCTCGCGCACCACGAACCTCGAGGAGTTTGATCCAAGCACAATCGCCGACGAAAGCCTGCAGAGTCAGCCGCCATCGGCAGACTTGATCACCAACAAAGTCCGCGCCCTGGCCGAACAGCAGCGCAAACTGCTCGAACCATGGCAGCAACAGCTGGAGGTCTGTGAGGCTGCCTCAGTCGTACCCGACCCGTGCAGCGAGGCGGACGAAATCTACCGCCGGTCGATGAATCTGCTGAAAATTGGCGACTTTGAAGTGGCGGATATCGGCTTTCAAGAGACCCAAGCCAAATATGCGGCCGCGATGAGTGCCTTCGAAGAAAAGGTCGGCCAGGATCACACCATTTGGCTGAATTGGGCTCAGCAGCGAGCCCGGCAGGTAACGGATACCGATCAGTTGATTCCCTTTGCCACGACGATGGCGTGCGTTTATTCCGACCTCGGTGACAAGCCACGATATACCGAGTGGATGAACAAGATCGACGCTCAGCTTCAAGTGGCTGGCATTATGAATCCCCAGAACAGCGCGGACTTGCTGTTCAAGATTGCAGATATCCGCGATCAATGCGGCGACCGACAAGGAGCTCAAGCCGCCGTCAAGGAGGCTGCGGCTTTGTGTGAAGGCATCACCGTGGCCGAGTGGAAGGCCAATCGCTTGGCCGCATTCGCTGGGGCCATGGTTCGGTACGGCGCCGCCGATCAATGGGCCACCTGCCTGAGTAAGGCGATTCAGACCGTTGAAAAAGACATGTCGTCCGCCATCCCTCGAGAACGACAGCAGCAGCTGACTTACATTCATTGCGTGGCATACGCATCGGCCGGTGCCGCAAGTCAGTCGTACGCTTACGCGCAACAGTTAGAACAGAATGTGAAATCCTCGCTGCCGAACACGCAGATTTTGGCCGCGACAGCGAACGCCTGGGTTGCGCGGGGCGCGGCCGGCACTGTGCAACGCAAACCCGAGGTCAGACAGGTCCTCGAAGCCAGCTATGTCGCTTCTACGATTCGGCTCATGGGGATCATCAATCAGGCGAGTGAGCAGTACATCCGCCTCCTCTTGACCTACACGGATCACGCGCTCGGCGCTGGTGATCGCGTGTGGGCCGGGGCGACATCTTTTCCATCGCCGGGCTACCGCCTGTCGTGTATGAATCGTGCGATTCAGCAACAGTGTGAGCTCGGTCAGCTTTCTTTGGCCCGCGAGATGTTCAAATACGTCCCGTTGAGCATGGGTGCGAGTGGTCCGGCCTGCCAACTGGCCGAGGCCGAGGTCCGCTTCGGCACGCGGTCCTTTGCAGACCTGAAGCAATGGGTGGAACAGTTGCCGACCACGGCTGACCAAGCTGCCGCGTTGGCCGGCATCGCCTTGGGGGTCAAGACCGGTCGCACGAGTTCGTCGCAGGAAACTGCTGGGCCCGACGATGAAGACGCGTCTGCGTCGCCAACGGACACAGCTTCGCAACAGCAGAATGAGACCTCCCTTGCGGCGCTTGCCGAATCGTTGATTCGAACACCGGACGATGACGCCGTGCGAGAACGCTTCGACCGAACTGCCGCCAGCGAGGCGACTTGGTGGCTCAACGAGGCGATCGCAAGCACGCGTGACGTGGAGGATGCGTACATCCGAGCCTGCCTCTGGTTGCAGATTGCCAGAACTCACCTGAAGGCGAACAACACCAGTGGCTATCGCAGTGCCATTAATCAGCTTCGAGAGTGCAACGTCGCTTTGTGGAACCAGATTCTCGAGCGCCGGCTGCCGGAGAAGACAGGCTACGACGGATCGTATGACTGGGAATCCAATGCTCGTCGCAGCAATACGGAATCCACTGAGCTAACCGGGATGCTCAGTGTGCTGATGGAACTCGAAGCGATACAACATGAACTCGGGGAAACGCAGGACTCGCTGAACACGCTGCTATTGGCGCTGAAGTATGTTGAGCTTCTACCGAGAGGCGCTTCCGGCGTTCGACGTGTCTCACCCCAGTGTGCGGCAGCGTGGCTGATGAGAATCGCCGGCCGACTGGATAAGCGCGGACGTCGCGATCTGGCGGAGCTGATGACAGCCGAAGGACCCTGGTTCCCTGACAATCGAGGCTTCGCCAGCCGCAAATACCTGTTATCGTTGGCTGCAGCCGAGGCCAATGACCAGGCGAAACTCCAGGAGCTGGAGTCGCTGATCGCAAAGCAGGTCGAAACGAGTAACAGCTCACCCGATAAGACGTTTGCCGCTCGAGTTAACGCGTTGCTGGCTCTGGCCGCCGCTCGACGGGGCGATACAGCACGTTACCGCAAGGCGGCCATGACTGTAGGGGGATACACCAACCGGGGTTACCGGAGCGCATCGAAGATTGTCTTTCTCGACCTAGCTGAGGCGACAGCGGCCGCCGGACAACCCGAAGCGGCGGTCCAATTCGTCCAGCAAGCCGACGCCCGGGGAGCTGACGCTGATCCTGCGCTACTTGCGATCACGGAAAAGATGGTTGAGCTCGGCCGTGTCCCCGCCGCAAAAGAAGTTGTGCCGGACATCCGCGAACCGGTCGCCTCGGTGCGCGCTCGGTATGCCGTAGCCGCCGCTGAGGCTGCCGCTCCATCGAGCAGCCTCGCTTCCATTTATCTTGAAGCGATGGATCTGCCGCAGACGCACGATACAGCAGCCGTTCTGGCGGGCGTCGCCGCGGCGATTCACGCAGATTGATGAGCGAGGCCTGCACGCGACGGCTGACTTGTCGTCCATAGGTACTCTACGCGTGACCTCCGGCCATGGTTTTCCGGAGGACACTGGGCCAGGCACGTCCCATCTCTACACTTACGCCAGACATCACCGATTGGAATGCTTGCGCGACCGATATGAATTAGTGTATGGTTCTGGCCATGAGCAAGGACCGTAATTCCGACTTGCGTCCCTTTTGCAGCGGTCTCGTTGTGGGCTTGATCTCGCTCACGGCTGCTGTTGTTGCGGAGGCCGCCAACGTGGACGGTGCGAAAGAAGGGGCGAGCCTGGCTTGGCAAGTCGGCCTGCTACTGGTCGTCCTGTTGGGCCTGAGTCCGTTGATTCGTCGCTCCTACCTTCGTTCGCAACGGACACGCACAGCCGCGTCCGTGACTGAGCGATTGCGGTCACACCCGGAGCTGTTGGTGGCCTACAACTCGTTCACGCACGCGCTGATTGAAATATCGAAGCAGTCGGACGACATCCTGCGCGACGCGGTGAGTGTGCGGTTGGCGACCATGCAGGAAGAGCTACGGACCCTAGCTGAAGGCAAGGTCGTTTTCCTCGGAACGGAAGCCTGGCGA
>CAZDNY010000361.1:0-4012 GCA_964506885.1 uncultured Hyphomicrobiaceae bacterium
CGTGGCGCAGATCATCCTCATCGGCGTGACCAACGTCGCCTCGCGGCATCGGCGCGCTTTCCGCGGCGCGCGGCAAGGCTGGCTCGCTGCCAAAGTCGCCGCCGTACCGGCCGTAGTCGGCAGCCCCTTTCGTGTGAGAGACCTCCAGCGCGTCGACCCGGTCGAGCACGCGGATCAGCGCGCGCTGCATCGTGTCGAGCATTGCGGCGGTCTGCTCTTCGCCTTCCCGTCGCTCACTGATGAACTGATCCAGCAGGTGCCGGATCGCACCCACGTCGGCGCCGCTGTCCTGCGACGGCGCGGCCGGCGCCATGTCGGCAAAGCGCGAGGCGACACGTTCGGCAGCGGCATCCGCGATACCTTCGGCGAGGTCCCGCAGGTCTGGCATGTTGGGCTGTGCCGAGCCCAGCTTCTGGGAGATCTGCTCTACGGCTGCCGAGATCAGCGGCTCCAGATCCTTGTCGTCTGCGCCGGTCCGCTCCAGCGCATCATCGAAGCGTGGATCGGTGAGGCGGTCGATGACGGCGGCGAGCGAATGTTCGATGTTGTCCAGCCGCGTGAGCTGGCTGCGCGTTTCCTCGAACTGTTGGGCCAGATCGGCGATATGAGCTTCGAGGACATGCAGCGGTTCGATGTCCTGGCGCATTGCAACGTCGTTCATCGCCGAGCCGAAGCTCTGTTCGAATTGGGCAAAGCGATCACCGAGGCTGGCAAGAAGCGGATCGGGGCTCTCCTGTGCGAGCACGCCCTCCACCTTGCGGGCGATGTCGACGAACCGCTCCTCGAGCCAGTCGCGCTCGCTGGCGCTGAGCGAGGCTGTGAGGTTCTGCGGCGGGCTTCCTGACGGTGCCGAAAGCATATTGGCAAGCGTGACCGGACCGACGGCCTCGGCTTCGACGTCCGCGTCACCCGCGCTCGCCATCTCCTCATGCGTAAGACCGCCCAGCTCATGCTCGTAATGCGCTGCCAGCGCATCCGCCGCCTGCTGGTCCCATGCCGCTTCATCGTTGGCCATCACCGGATCGAGAACGCTGGCAGGTTGATGTGTGTCGACCATCACGTGTTCGACGGGCTGCGAAACCTCGGCCACGGGCTCTGCAACTGTGCTGTCAGCGGCTGGAGCGGGCTCGGCAAACATCCCGGAAGGCGCAGCCTGCGGCTCGGCTGCCATCGGCTGTGCGGGGGTCGTGGTCCACAGAGCCTCGCGGCCGCCATGGGCGCCGGCGATGCGGTCGGCAAGCTGGGCGACGCCATCCTCGATGCGCTCGAAGGCTGGGAGAAATTCCTCCGGCACTTTCGATTTGTAGGAGCGTGCCTCGAGGCCGAGCGCTTCGACCTTGGCCAGCATCTGCTGCAGCGCTGCGCTCTGGCGCTGGTCGGTGTCGGTCAACTGCAGGGCAATACGCTCGATGAGGCCCCGCAACTCATCGGCCTGGCAGGCCGATTGGGAGGTGCGCTCGCTCTCATCGCGTGTGTTCGTGCCGTCGTCTGCGCCGCCCCCGAAATGCGTCGACATGCTATTCCCCGTTTCCACTCGCTTCAGAAGTCCTGAGCAGGCGGCTCCGAAAGGGGAGGTCGGACGGGTCCAGCTCCATCCGGTTCATGCCGTGCCAGGATCAACGCCGGTTCGCACGCCACACGAGATAGAACCTTCGAGACTGAAGCTGGCAGTGGGCAGTAAACGTTCGGTTAAGTGTCTGCCCCGCTGCGGGACAATCTGCCAAATCGCGCGGTTTTGGGGGCTTGCAGGCGCGCTCGTCCGGTGCGATGTCCAGGGTCTGGTCAGCCCTTCCCAAGGGCGCAACTGCGAGTGATTCGCTCTGATCGCCAGCAAGGGCTACCTGACGCCGAACCGATTTGCCACAATGGCAGCCGCCCCCGAGGTCCGTCTTGGACCAGCAATTTGATCTGGAGGATCGCGATGCCGCGTCTCATGCACTCTGTTCTCGCCGCCGCCGCAGCAGTTGCTGGTCTGGGGCTGGCGGCCGCGGTCGCCGAGGAGGCATCGGGCCGTTACACGATGACTCCGACCGACGGTGGCTTCATCCGGCTCGATACCAAGACCGGCGCGATGTCGCTGTGCACGGGCAATAACGGGGAATGGGCCTGCCGTGCCATGCCCGACGACCAGAAGATGCTCCAGGAGCGCATCGCGCGGCTTGAAGAGGAGAACCGCGCCCTCAAGGAAGAGAACCGCCAGCTCGAGGATGTCATGGGCCTGGGTCCTGACAAGCCGAAAGAGGGGGCGGGTCCAGGTGCTCCCTCGGACGGAGGCCCCTCGCAGCCCCCCGGAAAGGGCTTCAAGCTCCCCTCTGAAAAGGATCTCGACCAGGCTTTCGATTACTTCGAGGGCATGTTGAAGAAATTCCGTGACCGCCTCAAGAAGCTCGAAGAGGAAGAGAAGAAGGACGGCACCGTGCCGCTGTAAACGGGGGCGTCACCCCGGGGCCGCGCGCCCGAAGCCTGTGCCGGAGCGCGCGTACACTTTGCTGCACGCGAGAAGCGGCACACTGAGGTCTCGTCGATGAGCAACAATCCGTTCGCCCGCGATAAATCTCTGGCCGCGCAAGCCGGCGGGGGCCAGTCCGCGCCGATCACCCAGGCGTCAGGTCTGCTACGCATCGCGACGCACGGCCCTGGCTGCACCGAGTTCACTGCTGAGGTGGCGAGCTGGCTGCGCGAGATCGACGCGGCAGAGGGCATGGTGCACCTGTTTATCCGCCATACCTCTGCATCCCTCCTGATCCAGGAGAACGCCGACCCCGACGTCCAGCGCGATCTGATAGATGCCTTGCGGCGGCTAGCGCCCGAAGGCGGGCACTATCGTCATGACAGCGAGGGCCCCGATGACATGCCCGCCCACATCAAGGCGATGGTCATGCCGGTTACGTTGTCGGTGCCCGTGCTCGCCGGCCGTCCACGCCTTGGGACATGGCAGGGGATCTATCTGGTCGAGCACCGCGCTCGCCCGCATGCGCGCGAGGTGGCGCTTTATTTCCTCGGCACGACCACGCCCTGAACCACGGCCAGCATGAGGAATGTACGCCGGCGCCCGCCCTTAATTGCCAGGCAGGATCACGCCGTCCCGCTGCTGCGCCTCTGTTTGAGCCTTAGCCGCTGCATTTCGCGGTCATAGAGAATCTCACCGCCGGGGACCCGGATGTCGCGTACCAGCTCCAGCGCATGACGGCTGGGTGGTGGGGTGAGCACCGATACGATCATCGCCGCAGCCGTACCCAAGGGCAGGGCCAGACCTGCAACCACCGTTCCCGCCGTACTGAACAAGCCTGCTTCACCGGCGATGATGGCTCCCGTGGCAATGACAAAACCCGAAATCATGCCGGCCAGCGCGCCGAACGCGTTGACCCGCTTCCACCAGATCGAAAGGATCAGCACTGGAAAAGCCGTCGCACCTGTGATCGTGACCGCCCATAGCAGCAGCGAAAGGGGATCGGTCGGCGCCACCACGGCAAGCGCCAGACCGGTGCCGACCGCGGCAGCAAGCATGCCGCGTGCGACGAGCAGGCGCATGGTGTCGCCCGGCGGCTCCCACGACAAGCCGTTGAGCACGTCTTCGGCAAGCAGGTTGCCGAGCGCCACGCTCGACGCGCCAAGACCCGCGAGTGCCGCAGCAATGGCCGAGGCGGCCGCCAGATAGACGAATGCGGCTGGCAGTTCTGTCGCGATCGGCAGAGCCAGGAACACGCCGTCACGGGCAAATGCCACCGAGCCAACCGCCACGCGAGTCGAAGCGGTGGTGATTTCGGCCAGTCCCGATGCGCGCAGATTTTCCAGCCAGTCGGGCAATTGCCCCGGATCGGCAGCCAGCGCCAGCTCCATCAGGGGCGCGCGCATGAAGGCTGCCACCGCGGTCATGGTGAGAACCACGACACCGAAAATGAACGTGGCCCAGCTCAGCGATTTACGCGCTTCGTGGACACCCGGTGTCGCCGACACGCGCGGCAGCAGCCAGGGCGCAGATGCAAGTCCGGCCATCATCATCAACATCGTG
>CAZDNY010000362.1:0-4005 GCA_964506885.1 uncultured Hyphomicrobiaceae bacterium
CCCTTCGTCTGCGCAAACCCGGACCTCGTGGTCGATGTCGGGGGCAAACACTATTTGTGCGCCGGCGCCATTGCCGATCTCTATGAAGAGATGGGCGGGCCTGTGTTCTGGGCCGGAAAGCCGCACGCCAATGCGTACCGTGCGGCGCACGAGGCGGCTGAGCGCATCCGCTGCCGGCACATCGACCACCACCGCATCCTGGTGATCGGCGATGCTTTGCGCACGGACCTGGAGGGCGCCAAGAACTTCGGTGTCGATGCATTGTTCATCGCAGGCGGCATTCACAAACCGCAACTGTTGAGCAGCCAACACATCGAACCGGAACGACTTGCTGAGATGTTTTCCGGGGGTGACATGCCTCCCGCAGTCGGCGCGATGTCCTATCTGCGCTGGTGATCGCCGCCGCAGGGATCGCCGCCGCAGGGAAAGCAAGTCGCCGATCGTGCCTCGCTGCTGGCACGAGAAAGTGCTGTCACGTTGCATCCAAGGTCCAGCGTCTTCTTCACGGCCTGACCGCGCCACACTTCGGCTGAACATGCTCTCTTTTGTCTGGAGCATGTTTTTCACGCTGAACCGCTGCGCACTTCAGCTAAACATGCTCTAGTCAGAAAAATCGCGCAGCACCATGTCGGGTGAGGACGTGTTGTGGCGCGAGATCTGGTTGCGCCCCGCCCATAGCTCGGTTGCCGCTGCTGCCCCCTTGAAGTCCATGACCGGGCTCTCCCGCCAGCCAGTCGCGCCCCGCTCCAGGACAGCCACGTCAGCGACATCGTTGTTGAAGCGCGTGACGTACATGGACCGCAGTGCTGCAAAGGGCTTGCCGTCGACCGGCCGGTTCAATGTCACGTCCAAGCGGTGGCGTTGCTGATCGAGTGTCCCAAGGGCCACCTCGGCACGGTTGCCGTCCTTGAAGGTGAGCGTGAATGTCCGCCCTTTCGGATCGAATCTGACTTCAGTGATGTCGACCACAGGGCGCCCCTTGTCCTCAGTAATGGGGCCGATCAAGAACGACGAGCCGAATGCGGTCGGGGCACGACCGTCCTGCGCCTTGGGACGCAGACGCCAGTAGCCGTCCTGCGGGTAGAAGACGAGCACTTCCTCGCCGCCCATGGGTCGGATCACCCACACCTGTAGAAGATGGATACCCTTGTGTACTGCGTCACCGATCGAGACGGTGGCACCTGCATCGCGCCAGAAGCTCTCATAGCGATGAGCCACGACCCAAAGTTCGATATCCTCGTAAAGTGTGGTGCGCTCTGGCGGGCGCGTTGGCGCGGTGGCTTCGGCCTTGAACTCGCACGCGGTCCAGTCGGGCTCGAAGCTGTCGGCGCCGATAGAATTGATGTAGGCGGGGTGGGCGGCCTCGATGCGGAACCGCTTCACTTTCGGCGACGCAAACGTGAGCGTGACGTTGTCCTTTTCTGCGCACAGGACCGGCTCGGACTTGTTTTCCACCGTGACGCTCACAGGCTCGGCGGCGGCCGCAGCGGCAGACATCGCCATCGCGAGAACGATCGCGGCCGCGCGCGACAGGTCAGGCCAGAACCGCATAGACGTCTCCCGAGTTGGCTTCGTGCGGCAAACCTTCGATCTGGCGGCGCATCTCTTCTGCTGATACCCAGCGACCAAATGTGAGCTGCTGGCTTTCGCCCAGCGCGAGGTCGAATCCATATGTTCCCAAGCGTTGTAGCTGCTCCAGACAGCGGAACGCTACGTCGCGCTGGATCGTGGTGAACTCGAAAGAGAGCGCGGGCACCTTGTGCGTGAGGCCCGCCAGAACGTCGGCCTCGAAACCTTCGACGTCGATCTTGACGAAGGCCGGCATACCGTACTGTGCAATCAAGGCATCGAGCGTGGTGACCGGCACGGTGATCTGGCGGTCCCAGACTTGGCCTTCCCAGCCCCCTGCCCCGTTGGCGGCCTTGATGAAATCGGGCGAGGCGGTGGTGACGGTCGGGTTGGCGGAATTGACGTGCAGGGTGAGTTCGCCGGGCTCTTGCCCGCAGGCGCTGTTGAGCAGCGTCACGGCGCCGTCACAGCAATAGAGCGCATCCAGGACGGCATAGCAGTCGGGCTGGGGCTCAAGGGCGACCACACGCGCGCCCTGACGGCGGAACGAAGCGATGCGGTCGCCGACGTGGGAGCCGATGTCGAAGGCGAGCGCGCTCTTGGTGAGAAAGCGGCCATAGAGCGCGTCCATGGCGATCTCGCGGTCGGGATGCCCATAGTAGACGTCGAGCGAGCGGCGAAGCGCGGCGAAGCGCGGGTCATCCTTCAGGCGGTCGACGGTAGTGCAATGGCTTGAGCTCATTGTGACCTCAAGCCTTAGCGGTGACTGCGGCGATGTCAGCCGGCGTGGCGAAATCCTCCGGGATGCCGCAGAGGCCATTGCGCTTCATCCATTGGCCCAGCGCCGGCGAGGCGGTGATCATTGCGAAGGGAATGGCCAGAAGATAGCCGGCGGTCAAGGGCAGGCTCCAGAGAAGCACGGTTGGTGAGATCACATAGAGCGCACCGCAGACGACGAGGCCGAAGAGCGTTTGCGGCCAAAGGTTCTGCAGCGCGGTCGTAAAGGAGATTCCAGAAGCGTCCCGGTTCTGCCCGCCCCAGGTAACGGATTTGCCGAACAAAAGGCCGATCATGAAGATGGTGGTTCGGATCGTCGAGACGGCGCCCTGCAGGAACGAGAAGATGAGTTCGATGGCGGCACTGGCGAAGAACCGAAGCGGGCCGCCATAGGCCGCCATGCCGCCTTTGGTGAGCGCCGCATCGATGAAACCGGCGAACTTCGGCATCAGGTACATGACAAAGAATGTGATGTAGAGACCGGCGGCCAGTAGCGACGGGAAGCCGGGCGCTGACTGCGCGTGGAGTGCTGCGAACGGCAGCAGCGCGATCATCAAGGTCCAGGCTGGTATGCCGACGAACATGAGGATTGCCCAGAGCAGCTGGAAGCGACTCATCGGCAAGAGCCCCGGATAGTCGAGCAGCTTCACGTATTGCATGTTGCCCTGGCACCAGCGCACGTCACGTTGTGCGAAATCGAGCATGGTGGGCGGGTTTTCCTCCCAGCTTCCACCCTCGATGGGCAGCACGCGGACCTCGTAGCCTGCCTTGCGCATCAAGGTCGCCTCGACCTGATCATGGGACAGCACATGACCTCCGAGTGGTGGCTTACCCGGCAGCATCGGCAGATCGCAGTCTTCGACAAACGGCTTGATGCGCACGAAGGCGTTGTGGCCCCAGAAGGGGCCGCAGTCGGCCGTCCACCACGCCTGGCCCATGGTGTAGGAGCGCATGCCGTGGCGCATGCCGAACTGGAAGATCCGCGCGAAGGCACTGCTCGACGGCATGCCGACGACCAGGGATTGAAGGATGCCGAGCTTCGGGTGCGCCTGCATCATGCGCGCCATCTTCACGATGACATCGCCGGACATGAGGCTGTCGGCGTCGAGCGGCAGCATCAGCTCATAGTCGGCGCCCCAGCGTTCGCAGAAGTCGCGCACGTTGCCGGCCTTGAAACCCTTGTTGTCGATGCGGCGTCTATAGACGATACGATCGCCGGCACCGGTCTCGGCGCGCCAGCGGGCAACACCTTCCTCCTCGGCTTTGGCAACCTCGGGATTGTTGGTGTCGGACAGAATGAAATAAGCGAAGGCGGCACCCTCACCGGTCTTGTCGATCGAATCCTTGACGGTTGCGAGCCGCTTCAGCGCGCGCGCGGGGTCCTCGTTGCGCAGCGTCATCAGCACGGCCGTCTTGATGCTGAGCGGCGTGGCGGTGTACCTGGCGGCTCGGCGCACCTATAACGGTCCCGTGCTGGCACGAGCGTTGTTCGCGTTCGAGACCATCATCGCCACGACATTTCTGGCGGTGGTCATCGGTCAGGGTGGTACCGTGGATTTCCATACCATCAGCACCATCGCCATCGTCACCGCCTACTATGCCTTCGCGCCGACCCTGTCGGGCGTGCAGTTGTTGATACCGCCGGTGTTGAGTGGGGGC
>CAZDNY010000363.1:0-4001 GCA_964506885.1 uncultured Hyphomicrobiaceae bacterium
GTTCCGCGGTGGCGAACGTGCACTCACGCTTCCCGAAATCCAGGAGGTTCAGCGTCGGCTGACGGCCCGCGGCTTCGATACCGGCGGGACCGATGGCCGGGTCGGGCGAGACACCATGCGGGCAGTGCGCGCGTTCCAGAAGAAAGTCGGAATTTCGCCCGCTGACGGCTACGCGGGACTGGAGGTGCTGGCGCGGCTCCGCGACGGCATCTGACCTGTCGACCGATTTGATTGTGCGGCTCGGTTGTCCAGATCGCGCAGGTCAATTAGACTTTCCAACCTACGTCAGCGAACGATCAAGGTCGCTGGGTTCGACCGCTATGGCCGATTGACGACAGTTGGCCGATGAGAGCAGTTCCAGATTGACGAAGCGCGCGTCGCTTAGAGATGCGCGGGACTGCCAGGGGATGACACCAATGACGCAGAAGAAATCATTGACCAGTTTTCTCGGCCGCTTCGGAGCACTGTTTGCCCTCGTTGGAGGCGCCATCGCCGTCTTTTTGATCGCTCGCCTATTGGGTTTCCTGTAGGGCATCGAGCGTCGGTGAAGCGCGCTGCGCTGGTTTGCGCCCGACAGACATGGCGGCGCGCACATGTTTTGGCTTGAAATAACCGGTCACGGGCTCCGCAGATGTCACGGGCCCAGCACATACAAGCTCGCCACAATTGCCAGGATGAGCGCAATCAAGATCATCAGCGCATCCGCCGCCGCCGGAACGGTGCGCAGGTTCAGGTATTGCCTCAGAATGATGCCGGCCTTGAACCAGGTCACGAGGAACAGCACGCCAAGCAGCGCCGGTCCCAGATGCCGGTTGTCCATCACGCGGCCCGCCGCCATGGTCCCCAGCGTCAGTACGATCAAGCCGAGCCAGGCCAGAACGAGCCTGCTGGTGCTGGGAAAATAGCTGCGCGTGCACATCGGTGCCGTCACGCTCGGGCGTTTCTTTTCCATATAGCGGCCTCCAGGAACTTGGCCCACTCGCGCGTCAACGCATTAGGTAGACGATCGGGAACAACAACACCCACACGAGATCGACCATGTGCCAGAAGCTGGCTCCGATCTCGACAGTCTCGAGCGACAGTTTCCAGGCCACGATGCTCAATATCACCAGCCCTGCGACGACATGCAGGGCATGGAAGCCTGTCGTCAGATAGTAGAGCGTGAAGAAAGCATTCGTGTCGGGTGTCAACCCAGCCGCCAGCTTGGTCGCATATTCGAACGCCTTCACGACCAGGAAGGCCAGACCGAGTGCGGCCGCTCCCCCGAGCCACCAGCGTGCCGCGCGTTTTCTCGCCTGCGAGATCGCATTGACCGCAAGGGCGGCACAAAGCCCGCTCGTCATCAGCACCAACGTATTGATGGCCCCGGCGAGCCGGTCGAGATGATCCTGCGATTGCGCAAACAGTTCAGGCCCGGACAGACGCATTCCGGCAAAGGCAATGAAGGCGCCGCCGAATACCAGGATCTCCGAGACGATCAGGATCCACATCATGGGATGGCCGGGCAGCGTCGATAAGAACCCCCAGCTTCCCGCCAGCGTGTCGCCTTCGCCTGCCGTGCCCGGCGCAGGGCGCGTTCGTGTGTCCATGCGCATCTCGTGTTCGGGCTGGCCCTCCATGATCCGGCTCAGCCGATCAGATGGCGGTAGAGGACGGGCAGCGCCGCGGTCAGGCGCGCGGGGTGGCTGACGATCGAGAACGCGTTGGCGCCGAAGATGCGCGGGAAATAGCTCTGCGCCTTCTGGTCGATCGTAATGCCGAACACCGCATGGCCGGCGCGCCGCGCCTCGCGGATCGCCATGCGGCTGTCTTCGATGCCGTAGCGCCCGTCGTAATGGTCGAGGTCGTTGGGTTTGCCGTCGGTCAGAACGAGCATCAGCCGGCGCCGGCTCGGCCGTTTCCCCAGTTGCGCCGAGACGTGCCGCACGGCAGCTCCCAGCCGCGTGTAGAAACCTGGCCGCAGCACGGCAATGCGCTGGCGCACGTGATCGCTGACCGGCTCGGTGAAATCCTTCACGCGTGAAACGAACACGCGGTCGCGCCGCAGCGACGAAAAGGCGTAGATCGCCGCCTCGTCTCCGCATGCGGCGATACCTTCCGCAAGAGCCGTCAGTGCTTCCTTCTCGATGTCGATGATCGAGCGGTTCTGCACATAGCCCTCCGTCGATCGCGACACGTCGATCAGAACGGCGACCGAGAGATCGCGCGAGATGGCCCGTGTCTGGCGATAGACGCGGTCGGAGCCCTCGCCGCACGCGCGCATGTCGACACGCGCGCGAATGAGCGCATCCATATCGAGCTCGTGCCCGTCGAGCTGGCGCGCGATGACCTCACGCTTCGGCCTCAAAGCCTCGAACTGGCGCCGCACCGTGCGAATGCGTTGCGCCGTCTTGGGGCCGGGTTTCCAGGGCGTTCCCGGCGCAACCTCCTCCGCGACCCGCTCCAGCACCCGGACGTGGTCGGCCTGCAGCGTGCCGCGCCGGCAATCCCACTCGGGATAAGTGTGCTCGCCAGAGATCCGCTCGGCGTCGACGTCGGCCGGCGCCAGGTCGAGATCCACCTTGAGCAGGGTCGCCGCGCGCTTTTCATGCTGGGTGACGCCGATCTCGTCATGGTCGTCGGCGGCCTTGCGGGCGTTGTCCTCCTCGTCGTCTTCGACATCGCGATGCAGGTTCATGAACTCGGTCCACGTCAGGATCTTCTCGAACCGATGCACGATGAAGGGATCCTTGCGCTGAATCTGGTCGCTCTTGCGCCGCTTGGCCTTGCGCATGCGGCCATCGCCTCCGGCATGCCGGCGCGGACCATCCGTGCCATTGTCGGAGCGCGCAATGCTGTCACCTGGTTTGGCCTCGGCGTACCCGGGCCACAGCGCAACCGGCAGGAACGGTCGGTAGTCCCGTGCTGGAAGCGCGAGCACTTCACCGCCGAGAACCTCATCCAGGTTTTCCACTTGCGGTGCCGCCAGACAGGCATGGATCAGCCTCTCCACGGCGTCCTCCGCCGCCGGCAGGGCGTGGCGCGGCCGCAGATCCAACAGCGCCTTCGACAGCGCATCGTGGGCGACGGCGAGGCCGGGAAAACGCTTTCGAACCAGACTGGAAACAGCCAGCGCAAAGCGGATGCGATCGAGGTCGCGCGCAACCGGGCCCTGAGACGACGGCGCAGGCGTTTCCACTTCGGGCGCCAGTGCGATGAACGCCGCGTTCCAGAAATAGAGCTGTCTGTTGAGCGCGCGGGTCGGCAGCAGGTCGAACGCGGCGGGCAGCTGCAGCCGCAAGCCATCGTAGTGTGCTGAAGGCAGACGCTCGCTGCGACGGCCAAGACGCTGGCGCAGTGTCAGACGATGTTGCGAGAGCCGGTCGATCGCTGCGACGATCTCCGCGCTCTTGTCGCCGCCGAGCGCGTGGAAATAGATGCGCAGCCCCGATTCGACCTCATCGAACGCCACTGCGGCTTCAGGAAAGCGCGCCACGTTCGTGCGATCGCCCACCAGCCGATGCCAGATGTTGCCGATCGTCTCTTCGGGCTCGAGCAGATGAAGCAGGCTCATGGCTTATAATCCTCGCGAGCGTCGCGCGGTGACAGCGGGCGGCCGCCGCCAGCCCGCACACACGGTCTCAGCCGATGACGGCCGCGACGACTTCCATCAGGCCATCCTTGATGTCGGGGTCGTCCGACAGTGGCTCGATCAGCGCCGAGCGAATGGCCTCCTCGTGGCGCAGGCCCGAGGCGATGAGGCTGGCGCAATAGACCAGCAGGCGTGTCGAGACGCCTTCTTCCAGATCCTGACCTTTGAGCGCGCGAAGCCGGTTGGCAAGCATGACCAGCGGCTTGATGCGCTCAGGCGCCAGCCCGCTTTCGGCGGCCACGATTTCCACCTCCGCTTCCGGATCGGGAAAGTCGAACTCCAGCGCGATGAAGCGCTGCCGCGTCGATGGCTTCAACGCCTTGAGGATATTCTGGTAGCCCGGATTGTAGGAGACCACGAGCATGAAGCT
>CAZDNY010000364.1:0-3993 GCA_964506885.1 uncultured Hyphomicrobiaceae bacterium
CTCGACAACGTCGCAGAATACGGCCAGTGTCTTCTGCGCAAAGAGCGGGTCGATGTGAGCAGACTCGGGATCGACCATCAGCAGCATGTCGGAGGCCTCGATGCCCTTCCAGCCGGCGATCGACGAGCCGTCGAACGCATAGCCGTCCGTGAACAGCGACTCGTCCACGCAGCTCACGTCGGCGGTGACGTGCTGCATCTTGCCCCTGGTGTCGCTGAAGCGAAGATCGACGAACTTGACGTCCTTTTCCTTCAGCATGTTCACGACGTCACTTGCAGTCTTCATGAGAGCTCCCCTGTTGCGAGCGCTTGAGTATCTTGGTTGCGGTTTCCGGCCTTCGCACGATGGCCGGGGTGTTCTGTGTGTCGATGGTCTTTGCGTGCCGTAGCGTTCACGCGGTCTCAGATGGCGTCGCCGCCGGTTTCGCCGGTACGGATGCGGATTGCTTCCTCGACCGACGAGATGAAGATCTTTCCGTCACCGATGCGGCCGGTCTTGGCGGCGTTCTGGATCGTCTCGACGGCCTTGTCGACCATCTCGTCGGCAATCACCACCTCGACCTTCACCTTGGGCAGGAAGTCGACCACGTATTCCGCCCCACGATAGAGCTCGGTGTGGCCTTTCTGACGGCCGAAGCCCTTCGCCTCGATGACGGTGATACCCTGCAGGCCGATTTCCTGCAGCGCTTCCTTCACTTCGTCGAGCTTGAAGGGTTTGATGATCGCCTCGATCTTTTTCATGGATCCCCTATGCCTCCCGGGTCTTCCGGTTGTCACGTTGCCGCGCCGGACGGCGCACTCAAAAGCACGCCCCATGCCAAATTGTAAACAGAAAGATAATTCCAGTTATTTCAGTGTCTTGGCACGAGGTTGGACGGTCGTGATGCGAGATTGCGCAGTCTCGATGCACAAATTTTATGCACCATGCTGGCCATTCAGGCAGACATCCTGGGGCCGCGGCATGATCAAGATCAAGGGGGCACGTCGGCACGAGCGACGATGGTCTAAGCTTCGGGCAAGTTCCGCTAACACACCGCAGCACCGCGCATGAAGGCATCAACATGAACACGCATCTGCTTTTGACCACCGAGGAGATGGGGCGCGCCGACGCGCGCGCGGTGGAACTTGGCGTGCCCTCGTTGACTCTGATGGAGAATGCCGGCCGCGCGGTGGCGGACGCGGCCTGGGCGCACCTGCAGGCGGGCGACAAGGTGGCGGTCCTGTGTGGCCCTGGCAATAACGGCGGCGATGGCTTCGTGGCGGCAAGACTGCTGGCGGAGCGCGGCTGCGATGTGACGGTGGCGCTGCTGGGTGACCGCGAGGCGCTCAAGGGCGACGCCGCCGAGAATGCGAACCGCTGGAGCGGCCGGGTCGTGCCGTTGACGGTGAGCGCCGCGCTCGAAGGCAAGGTGATCATCGATGCGGTCTTCGGGGCAGGCCTCGCCCGCGACATCGAAGGCCCGCTGGCCCAGACCATTCGCTATCTCAATGATCGCCCCCTCGACACGAAAGTGATTGCCGTCGACGTGCCGACCGGCCTGGACGGCAACACCGGAGCGGAGCGCGGCATTGCACTGCTTGCCGATCAAACCGTCACCTTCGCCTGCCTGAAGCCCGGCCACGTCTTGATGCCTGGTCGCAAGTTGTGTGGGCGCGTCAGTGTCGCCGACATCGGCATCCCGGACGATGTCCTGCGCGAAGTCGGCTCGGGCGCTTACGCACTCGATAACAGCAATGCAACAGCCCTTGCACGCTGGTTCCCCTGGCGTGAGGCAGACGGCCACAAGTACGACCACGGGCATGCCGTCATCGTATCCGGTCCCGCCTTCCAGTCCGGAGCCGCCCGCATGGCAGCGCGCGGCGCGCTGCGCATCGGCGCAGGCCTCGTCACCGTCGCTTCGCCCCCCTCCGCGTTGCCGGAAAACGCTGCGCACCTGACGGCCGTCATGCTGAAGCCTTGCCCCAACGCACGCGCGCTCGCCGAGATCCTCTCCGATAAGCGCAAGAACGCCGTGCTGATTGGCCCAGGGGCCGGCGTCGGTGCGGAAACGGCCGAGATGGTTCTGGCCGCTTTGGGCTCCGGCGCGGCCGTCGTCCTCGATGCCGATGCGCTGACGTCGTTTGCAGCCAGCGAGGCAGAAAACTCTACGGTCGCGTTCGGCTTCACGTCGAAGAGCGAGGCGGTGACGCATGGTCCGCAGGCCCTGTTCGACGCAATCCGCGCCAAACCCGATCGCCCCGTCGTGCTGACGCCGCACGCGGGCGAGTTCAAGCGTCTCTTTCCCGATCTTGCCGACAGACGGTCCAAGATCGTGTGCGCCCGCGCCGCTGCCGAACGATCGGGGGCCGTCGTGATCCTCAAGGGCGCCGATTCGGTCGTTGCCACTCCCCAAGGGATAGCAGCCGTCAACATCAACGCGCCGCCGTGGCTATCGACGGCCGGATCGGGGGATGTTCTGGCTGGAATCGTCGCTGGCTTGTTGGCGCAGATGACGCGCTTGGAGGATGACGCGGACGTCTCGCAGCTGGCTGCCGTCATGGCCGTCTGGCTGCATGGACAATGCGCCAATCTCCTGGGTCCCGCCCCGATCCCTGAGGATCGCCCCGAGATTCTCCCCCAAGTCCTCACCGAACCGTGGCACCTTCACCAACAAGAAGACGCCGGCACGTGAGGCCGGCGTCTCGCATTTTCGAGATCGGTTCAGGTGATGAGCCTCACCAGGTCAGCGTCTTGGTATCGTTTTCGAACAGCAACTTGCCGGTCAGTTCGGGGTTGCCGGTCTGTGCGCCGTCGATCAGGTCGTCGGCCTTTACCCCGTAATGCTCCATGCACATCGGGCACACGACCACGTTGCCGCCGTCCTTGATGATGGCAGCCAGCATCTTCTGGTGCTCGGCAAAATCACCCGCCTTCGACTTCGCGCCGACGTAAACGCCCTTGTCGTTGAGGAACACCGTTACGGGATGCTTGCGCTCCTGCTGCTTGCGCGCAAACCCGATCGCCATCCGGGCGCGGTGTGCGTCGTCTGTCGTCATGTTGACGAACAGGGGATCGTCGTTATCGGCATGCGCATGCCCGGCTGGGGCGAGGGCGAACACAGCGGCGAGGAAAAGCGCGCCGGCAATCGCGGCGAAATGTCGAACCATGGGAGACGTCCTTTGCAACCTGTTGGAATGCAAAGAAGTCCCGGGTTCCGATCAGGGCGGCCTTGATCTGGCGCATTGCAGGCCAGGATGCCGCGCCGGCTTGAGGGTGCAGCGCATGAGGATGCTGCCAGCGAACGCCCAACAGCGCGAGCGCGAAACCCAAGGGCGAAGACGTGGCACGCGGCCTCTACATCCCGCCCAGGTAGGACTTGGCTTCCTCGCCCGGATTGGGCAGGCCCGCCACGCGCCATGCGACGAGGCAGTAGCCGAACAGCTCGTTGACCGCGCCGCGGTCGATCCCGGCCTGGTGGCACACGTTGCGGATCGAGGAGACCGCGGCCATGCGCTCGTACTCGTTGCGCAGCGCCCGGATCACGGCCCAGTGCCGCTCGCCCAGATCGGCAATCCCTTCCTCGCGCGCAAGGTCTCGGGCAAGATCCTCCGTCCAGAACGAGAAATCACTGACGAGACCGTCTTCATCCAGCAGGGTCGGTTCGGGGGCTTTTGTCGCGAGTGCCGTCATTGGTCGGCTCCTTGTCCTGAAACGGAGGGCGCGGGCGCGGCGCCCCATGCATTGGTCACCGCCACGCTGAGCTGACATTACCGCATTTAGAATTTTTTTTCACCCAAAGCCGGTCACGGGTAGAAAATAAGAATAAAATTCCGAAGACGAGCCAGACATGAACGGCAGTTGCGCCTCAGGCCCGCCGCTGGGCAGCCCGTTTCAATGCATCGTCTGCTTCGAGGAATGCAGCCACCGCGGCCGACGGCGCCGCGCTGGGCACATCCACGCCGACTTCATGCACCAACCGCGCGATCGGCACGAACTGGCCAGCCCGTCGATCAT